>JAHZJY010000377.1 GCA_022600695.1 Actinomycetes bacterium
CGCGGTGAGATTGCCGAAGCCCGTTAGCCGATGAACACCCGACCGTGCCTCAACCTTGACTTGACCGCCGTGGAAAACCCCGTGGACGATGAGCGGATGCGCCGGGTTCTGCTCTCCCTCAGCGCTGCGCTCTGCGCGGCGCTCGTCGCCGTCGGATCGGCCCCCTTCGCCGGTGCGCAGCCGCCGTGGTTTCAGGCTCAGGTCGGCAATGCTGCCCAGGTTCTCTCCGTTGTCGGCACCGGCGGCTCGCAGGGGAAGATGGACGTCTGGCAGCGCGGAGCCACCGGCTGGCAGCCGGTCGGCGCCGGCATCCCGGTGTTCCTCGGCTCGGCCGGCCTGGCTCCCCGGGCCCGGGACAACATCCCGGCCACCCCGATGGGCGTTTACAGCCTGGACTTTGCGTTCGGCACCCAGCCCAACCCCGGTGGCGGCCTGCAGTACTACCAGACCACGCCGGACTACTGGTGGTCCTCGGACGGCCCCACCTACAACACCATGCAGGTGTGCGAACAGGCGGATTGCCCGTTCAACACCTCGCCGGCCAGTGGCACCGAAAATCTCTATATCCCGGCGTATGCGCACGCCATCGTGATGGGCGTGAACAAGGAGCGCGTCCCCGGCAACGGCGGCGCCTTCTTCGTCCACAGTTCCAACGGCAGCCCCACCGCGGGCTGTGTGGCACTCGACGACGCCACCCTGGTCAAGGTCATCCAGTGGTTGCGCCCCGGCGCAGTGATCGCGATTGCCCAGTAGCCCGGCCCGGTGGGCCGTCAGGCCAACGCGGAGCCCGGTTTGATGGTGAAGTTGAGGCCCTCCAACGACTGGGTCGCCTCATAGGTCCGGTCGTATCCGGTGGCGCAGATCTTCCAGCCGTCGGCGGTCCTGCGGTAGCGGTCGTGGTAGAACGCCGCGCCGAACAACATGAAGTTGTACTCCGGCACGATCACCCGATCCTGTAGGTACCAGGTGCCCTCGGCGTCGTCGCCGTCGACGGTGATCTCCGGGTGGGTTACCCGATGCTCGGTCAGGACGCCGGCGGGCATCGAGGTCCGCATGAACTCCACCAACTCGGCCCGGTTGGTGAAGCGATGCTCCTTGCCCAGTGAAGACCCGTAGCGGCCGACGATGTCCTCAGTCAGGGTGTCGGCGAAATCGTCCCAGTGTTTGGTGTCCAGCGCCCGCAGATAGCGGTACTTCACCCGTTTGATCGCCTCGGTCCCGTCCACATCAGCCATGCCGGACATTGCAGCACACCTGGTTGTGGCCTCGACTAGATTTAACGGGTGACCGCGCCCGGCAGCCGCTACGCGCGGCTGTCGCGCGCCGAACTCGCTGTCCTCGTACCGGAGCTGCTGTTGATCGGCCAGCTCATCGACCGCTCCGGAATGGCCTGGTGCATACAGTCTTTCGGCCGTCCGGAAATGCTCCAGATCGCCATCGAGGAGTGGGCCGGCTCAAGTCCGATCTACACCAGGCGCATGCAGGAGGCTCTGAGGTACCAGGGCGACGACGTGATCACGATCTTCAAGGGTCTGCAGTTCGATATCGGTGCCCCGCCCCAGTTCATGGACTTCCGCTACACCGTTCACGACCGCTGGCACGGCGAATTTCACCTCGACCACTGTGGTGCGCTGTTGGATGTCGAGCCGATGGGGCCGGACTACGTCACCGGTATGTGCCATGACATCGAAGATCCCACTTTCGACGCCACCGCCGTCGCCACCAACGCGCGTGCGCAGGTGCGGCCGATCCACCGGCCGCCGCGGCAGCCTTCGGACCGCCGGCCGCACTGCGCCTGGACCGTCGTCATCGACGAGTCCCACCCGCCGGCCACCAGTATTCCCGCGCTGGATGTCATCGCCGAGACCCGCGCCGCGACGTGGGACCTCGAGCCCATCGACATCGAGGACGACGGCGCGCCCGACTACGCCGGCCCGCTGCTGTCCGATGTCGACTTCGGCGCGTTCTCGCACTCGGCTCTGGTGCGCATCGCCGAGGAGGTGTGCCTGCAGATGCACCTGCTGAACCTGTCATTCGGCCTCGCCGTCGGCAAGCGGGCGCGCGATGACAGCGATCTGGCGACGTCGATCCGGACGAAACAACTCGTCGGGATCGCCGGAGTGGCGGCCGAGCGCATCCGTCGCGCGCTGCAACTGCCCGCCGACGCCGATGGTCTTACCGAGGTACTTGGTCTGCATCCGTTGCTGAACCCGGCCGGGTACGTCGTGGCGGACATGGCGGGCGGCCGCCTGCGGGTGCGCCGCTCGCCGGCTCACGACGACGGCGCCTGGATCGCGCTGTGCGGGCCTTCGTCGGTTGCGCCCTTGCAGGCCGTCGCCACCGCCGTCGATCCCCATCTGAGGGTGCGGGTCACCGGTACCGATGACGACTGGATCGCCGAGTTCGACCGGTCCGACACCGCACTGCCGGACTCTCCGGAAGTCCAGGTGACCAAGATCAGCCTCGGCGCGGCCTTCGAGTTCACGCCGCGTCGATCACTACCGCTGACGGTGATCTGAACGGCACCGGCCGGCGTTTCGCTGGCGGCTTACCGCGATCACGTCGACAGCAGAAGCGAACTCGGCGCACACTGTGGGGTATGGACAACAACGGGCCGTTCGGTATCGACCCCGACGAATTCGACCGGGTAGCGCGTGAGGCCGGCGAAGGTCTGCGTGACGCGTTCGAGCAGGTCGGGAAATTCCTCGGCAGTTCCGGCGAGCGTCCGGGCTTCGGGATGATCTTCGATCAGTTCGTCCGGCCCACCCAGCGCCCCCGCCCCCAACCGGAGACGGCCGGCGAGGCCGGCGACGGTGTCTGGGCCATCTATATCGCCGGCCCCGACGGTAAGGCGCATGTGGAGCAGGTCTACAAGACCGAACTGGAGGCGCTCCGGGCCAATAAGCACAACACCGATGTGACCCGTGATGTGCGGTTCCTGCCGTACGGCATTGATGTCAGCGTGCTCGACGGCGCCCCCGGTGCGGGGGGAAGCCCGAGTCAGGGGGAGGGCGCGGCCCCGGACGGCGAGCCGCGGACACCCTGAGCGGACCCCTGAATGGCACCCTGATCAGGCCCTGGGCAAGCCGTCGTGGCGCAGGCCGCCCCGGTCGGCGGCGTGCCCGGAGGTAGGCATCGTGCCGAATGGGCTTTAAGGTAGGGCACTATGCCCGAAATGGATCGCCGTAGCGCGCTGGTGATGGCAGGCCTCGGCCTGGCCGTCGCCGCGGTTCCCGCCCCCAATGCCGCCGCCAACCCCGAGCCCCCGTTGCCTGGCCCGGAGGCTCCGGTCGGACCGCCACCGCCCCCCGGGGCGCCCGGCGTCCCACCGCCACCCGCGGCGGCCGTGCCCGGCCCTCTCGGGGACGA
>JAHZJY010000378.1 GCA_022600695.1 Actinomycetes bacterium
CAGTGGTTCGGGTGCCGGCAGCCCGAATTGTTTGGCCAGGAATGATCCCGGCGCGGAATTGATCACCTGGGACAGCAGGTCGGGCGCCACGGGACTGCCTTTCGGGGAGCGATCACGTCATCGGTGACTCGAACTTACTCCAAAGTAAGAACGGTGCGTAGGATGGGGCCGCGTTACCCGTCCATGCCCGCAATCCACGCCCGCAATCCACGCCCGCAGTCCACGCCCCAGAACACGCGGAGGTTGATGTGTCCGCCCAGAGTCGTCGCCGGGTCGCCGTCCTCGGTGGCAACCGGATTCCGTTCGCCCGGTCGGACGGCGCCTACGCCGAAGCTTCCAATCAGGACATGTTCACCGCCGCGCTGAGCGGTCTGGTGGACCGCTTCGGGCTGGCCGGTGAACGGCTCGGTGCCGTGATCGGCGGCGCCGTCCTCAAGCACAGCCGGGATTTCAACCTGATGCGGGAATGTGTGCTGGGCACGGCGCTTTCGCCGTACACCACGGCATTCGACATGCAGCAGGCCTGCGGGACGGGCCTGCAGGCAACCATCGCCGCGGCAGACGGTATCGGGGCGGGTCGCTATGAGGTGGCGGCGGCCGGCGGGGTGGACACCACGTCCGACGCCCCGATCGAACTGGGCGACTCCCTGCGTCGACAACTGCTGGCGCTGCGCCGCTCGCGGTCGAATCTGGACCGGCTCAAGCTGGTCGGTGGGTTGCCGGCGGCCCTCGGTGTGGAAATCCCCACCAACG
Source organism: Actinomycetes bacterium (assembly GCA_022600695.1). GTDB lineage: Bacteria > Actinomycetota > Actinomycetes > Mycobacteriales > Mycobacteriaceae > Mycobacterium. Next base: position 754 of record JAHZJY010000378.1, read on the forward strand.
GTGAACCGCGCACCGGTCTGTCGATGGGTGATCACGCGGCGATCACCGCCAGGCAGATGGGCATCAAGCGGGTCGATCAGGACCGGTTGGCCGCGGCCAGCCACCGCAATATGGCCGCCGCCTACGACCGCGGATTCTTCGACGACCTGATGACCGGATTTCTCGGCTTGTACCGCGATGGCAACCTGCGGGCCGACGCCAACGAGGAGAAACTGGCCACCCTGCGGCCGGTGTTCGGGATCAGGGGCGGTGACGCGACCATGACCGCCGGCAACTCGACGCCGCTGACCGACGGAGCGTCGGTGGTCCTGCTGGCCGGCGAGGAGTGGGCCGCCGCGCACGGGATCAGCCCGCTGGCCTACTTCGTCGACGCCGAGACCGCCGCGGTGGACTATGTCAACGGCCCGGATGGTCTGTTGATGGCGCCGACCTACGCGGTGCCCAGGCTGTTGGCCCGCAACGGGCTGAGTCTGCAGGATTTCGACTTTTACGAGATTCACGAGGCGTTCGCCTCGGTGGTGCTCGCGCATCTGCAGGCGTGGGAGTCCGAGGAGTACTGCCGGCAGCGACTGGGACTGGAGGCCGCGCTGGGCCCCGTCGACCGCACCAGGATCAACGTCAACGGATCGTCGCTGGCCGCCGGGCACCCGTTCGCCGCCACCGGCGGCCGGATCGTGGCCCAGCTGGCCAAACAGCTGGCCGAGAAGAGAGCCGAGACGTCCCGGCCGGTCCGCGGGCTGATCTCGATCTGTGCGGCCGGCGGGCAGGGTGTGACGGCGATCCTGGAGGCGTGAGCCGCCCCATCGGGGGGCGACGTCAGAGGTCACATGATCGTCGGTGCGTCCTCCGCGTCATCGCCCTCGGCCAGACCGGACTGCACGAGGGCAGCGTCGATATAGCGCTGAACGGGACGGGCCTGGAAGAACCCGGTGTGCCCGCCGTGGTACCAGCTGATCTCCGGTCGGCCCCAGTGCTCCCAGAGCGCCATCACCTGCTCGCGGGGGTGGACGATCCGGTCTGCCAGGCCGGCGTAGATGAATCTGCCCTGCAGCGGCACCTGCGGCTCCATCGACAGCGGTGACATCATCGCACCGATCGGCTGGGCCAGCTCGAGGGTCATCCGGCGCGGGTCGCCCTCGTCCAGACCGGAGTGCCGCCCCAGCAACTCGACCAGATTCGACGGCGGCACACCGAGGATGGCGCAGGTCAGGTCCTCATCGAGGCTGGCGACCAGGCCGGAAATGTAACCCCCGAGCGAGATGCCGTTGAGCCCGATCCGCGCTCCCGGCTGTTCGGCGCGGATCCAGCCCATCAGCCGGCGCACATCCCATACCGATTGCGCCGTGGCGTGCACGTCGTCCATCACGTCCTCGCCGGGGAACACCGCGCCTTTGGGCAGGCCCCGGGCGCGTGGTCCGTGCATCGGCAGCACCGGCAACACCACATTGAGGCCAAGATCCTCGTGCAGGTGCCGGGCCCGGAACAGCGTGAGGTCGAGGTTGGGCCGGCCCATCTCGGTGCCGTGCACGCAGATCAGCCACGGACGGGGCTCGCGGTGGCGCAGCATCATGGCGTACACCCGCTGGTTGCCGGTATAGCCCGCCCAGCGTTCGGCCCCGGGCTCGCCGGGATGTGGCTGATAGTCGCTGACGAACGATAATCGTTCCTGGGTGCGGTTGCGGCCGGGGTAGGAGCGGATCGTCATATCCGCCAGGGGTGGGGGCGCGGTGAAGAAATCCGCCGGCTTCTCCAGCCACCCTCGCTCGCCGTAGAGGTCGATGGCCGCGGCGACCTCGGCGTTGATCCGCCCGTAGGCGGCCGGGTCGCTCAACGGGCGGCGCAATAACAGTCCGACCAGCACGATCTCATCGCGCAGGGCGTGGGTGGCCAGCGACAGGGTGGGACGCGCCAGTGGCAGTTCACCGCGTCCACCGCCGAGATAGGACCCCCACCGGCGGGCGTAGTAACTGCCGGCCTTCACGAACGGCGCGGTGATCGGCGCCACGATGGCAGCCAAGGGGTTCGCGGACGGGTTCGCGGACGGGTCGCCGGTCATCCCGTCCCCGGCGGGATGGTCGTTGCCGTTTTGGGTGTTCTCGGGCACCGCCATTATGTGTTTACCGTAGCAAAGGACATCGGCGGGACCTGCCGTCCGGGGCCGGGAACGGCGGCGGCCCCGGGGCGTGAACCCCGGGGCCGCCGCGACGCCTCCGCGTCAGAAGCCGAGCGTCAGAACGCCGCCTCGTCGAGTTCCATCACCTCGTTGTCCAGTGACTCGATCACCTGCCGGTTGCCGTTGAGCAGCGGCAGGAAGTTCTTCGCGAAGAACGACGCGGCCGCGATCTTGCCTTCGTAGAAGGACCGGTCGGCACCGGCGGCACCGGCGTCGAGGGCGGCCATCGCCACGGCGGACTGCCGCAGCAGCAACCAGCCCATCACCAGGTCGCCGACGCTCATCAGGAACCGGACCGAACCCAGGCCCACCTTGTAGATGCTCTTGGGGTCCTCCTGGGCGGCCATCAGGTAGCCGGTCAGCGACGCGGCCATCCCCTGGACATCCTCGAGTGCCTGGGCCAGCAGAGCCCGCTCGGTCTTGAGCCGGCCGTTGCCGGACTCGTTCTTCACGAACTCCTCGATCTGACCCGCCACGTGGGCCAGGGCCTGACCTTTGTCGCGGATGATCTTGCGGAAGAAGAAGTCCTGCGCCTGGATGGCCGTGGTGCCCTCGTACAGCGAGTCGATCTTCGCGTCGCGGATGTACTGCTCGACCGGGTAGTCCTGCAGGAAGCCCGACCCGCCGTAGGTTTGCAGGCTCTCGGTGAGCTTGGCGTAGGCCTGCTCCGAACCCACCCCCTTGACGATCGGCAGCAACAGGTCGTTGACCTTGACCGCCAGTTCCGGCTCGACATCGTGCAGGGTCTTGGCGACCGTGTCGTCCTGATAGGTGGCGGTGAACAGGTACAGCGCGCGCATCCCCTCGGCGTAGGCCTTCTGGGTCATCAGGCTGCGCCGCACGTCCGGGTGGTGGGTGATGCTGACGCGCGGAGCGGTCTTGTCCATCATCTGGGTCATGTCGGCGCCCTGGACGCGCTCCTTGGCGTACTCCAGAGCGTTGAGGTAGCCGGTCGACAGGGTGGCGATCGCCTTGGTGCCCACCATCATCCGGGCCTGCTCGATGACATCGAACATCTGCGCGATGCCCTCGTGTACCTCGCCCACCAGCCAGCCGGTGGCCGGCACACCGTGCTGGCCGAAGGTCAGTTCGCAGGTGGCCGAAACCTTCAGGCCCATCTTGTGCTCGACATTGGTGACGAAGGCGCCGTTCCGCTCGCCCGGCTCGCCGGTCTCGGGGTCGAATAGGAACTTCGGCACCATGAACAGCGACAGACCCTTGGTGCCCGGGCCGGCACCCTCGGGGCGGGCCAGCACCAGATGCATGATGTTCTCGAAGAGGTCACCGGAGTCGGCCGAGGTGATGAACCGCTTCACCCCGTCGAGGTGCCAGGTGCCGTCCTCCTGTTTGACCGCCTTGGTCCGGCCGGCGCCGACATCGGAGCCGGCGTCCGGCTCGGTCAGCACCATCGTGGCGCCCCAGCCGCGCTCCGCGGCGAATTCGGCCCACTTCTTCTGCTCCTCGGTGCCGAGGGACCAGAAGATCTGTGCGAAACCGGCGCCGCCGGCGTACATCCACACCGCCGGGTTGGCGCCCAGCACATGCTCGTGCAGCGCCCACAGCAGAGCCTTGGGGACCGGTACACCGCCGAGTTCCTCGACGACGCCGACCTTGTCCCAGCCGCCGTCGACGAAGGCCCGGACCGACTCCTTGAACGACTCCGGAAGGGTCACCGTGTGCGTCGCGGGATCGAAGACCGGCGGGTGGCGGTCGCCATCGACGAAGGACTCAGCGATCGGGCCCTCGCACAGCCGGGCCATCTCGTTGAGCATCTCGGTAGCGGTGTCGGAGTCGAGGTCGCTGAACGGACCCGCACCGAGGGTGGAGTCCAGGTTGAATACCTCGAACAGGTTGAACACCTGATCACGGACATTGCTTTTATAGTGGCCCACGATTCCTCCTCGATGAGAACGCCACCTCATGGGTTGGGTACTTGGCTATAAGTTACCCACCAGTAACACCTGAAAATCTATAACGAGCGGTAACCCGAACGCAAGCCTTCTGTGATGCACGGCACGCGGTGGGCCCGAGCAGGCCGGTTCCGACCGGCCATCAGATTCCGGCGGCTGCTCAGCTCCGGGTTGTCGGCGCCGGCGCCGGTTCCGTCACGGGGTCCGAGGCGGACGCCGCCGGCGGGGGCGCACCGGTTTCGGGCCGGTCGGTCTCGGGCAGTTGTGACACCAGGTGTTCGGCGAGTTCCCGGATCGTCGGATAGTCGAACACCGCGGTGGGGCTGATGTCGAAACGGCCGCCGAATTGGGCGAACAACCGGTTACGAAGCTCGACCGCCATGAGCGAGTCGGTGCCCAGATCCAGGAATCTGCTGGACGCCGCCGGCGGTTGCGCCAGTCGCAGGAAACCCTGCACCTCGCGCTGCAGGAATTCGGTGATGAAACCGGCCCGCTGTGCCTCGGGGACCTCCCGGAGTTGGCGTAGAAGTTCCCCGTCCCCGGGCGCCGACGCGTCGGCGTCGGGCAGCACCTGGTCGAGAAGCGCTGGCCGCAGTCCGCCCAGCATCTTCGCGGCCCGGGGCCAACTGGCTTTGAGCACCGTCGCCTGCGCCGTTCCGTGCCGAATGACCTCGCCGAGAGCGGCCAGAGCCGCCGTCGGATCCAGCGGCAGCATGCCCTGGGCGCCCAGATTGGCCCGGGCCGCCGCCGAACTGGCCATCCCGCCGCGTCCCCACGGGCCGAAATCGACGGCGGTGGCCGGCAGGCCCCGCGCCCTGCGATGGGCGGCCAGCCCGTCGAGCAGGGCATTGGCGGCCGCATAGTTGGCCTGGGCGGGCGAGCCGAGCACAGCCGACGCCGAGGAGAACAGGATGAAGAACTCGAGATCGTCGTCTTCGGTCAACCGGTGCAGGTGATAGGCGCCGAGGGCCTTGGGCCGCGCGGTGGTGCGGAACCGCTCCGGGTTCTGATCCGGAAGCAGAGCGTCGTCGAGGACGCCGGCCAGATGCGCCACACCCCCCAGCGGGGGCAGCTCCGCGCGGATCCGTCCCAGCAGCCGGTCGACCTCGGCCCCGTTGCCGATGTCCGCCGGGAAAACGTGCACCCGGCAGTGGAACCGTTCGGTGATGGCGGCAATGGACCGTGCGGTGTCACCGTCCGGCAGGCCGCGGCTCGTCAACACGATGTCACCGGCGCCGAGCTGGGCCAGATACTGCGCGGTGTGCAGACCGAGCGCGCCGAGACCGCCGGTGATCAGATAGCTGCGATCGCCGCGCGGGTGCAGCGGTTCGGGCATCTGCACCACGACCTTGCCGATGTGCCGGGCCTGTTGCATACGGCGGAACGCGGCCCTGGCCTCGGTCAGCGGGTAGATCGCGGCGGGCACCGGTGTCCACTCGCCCTCGGCCAGCCCCTCCGAGACCTCCATCATCAGCCGTTGGATATGGCCCGGGTCGGTGAGGGTGGTGGCATCCAGCGCCACGATTCCGTAGTCGATGTCCGGGCGTGCGGCGGCCATCCGCTCCGGGCTCCAGATATCCCGTTTCGCGATCTCGGCGAAACGTCCGCCGGTGGCGGTCGCCCGCACCGTGGCCTCGACGAAGCCTTCATTCGTCAGGCTGTTGAGCACCACATCGACACCGGCGCCGTCGGTGTCGGCGAGGATCTGGTCGGCGAAGTCCGTTGTGCGCGAGTCATAGACGTAGTCCACACCCAGCTCGCGCAGCGTCGCCCGCTTGTAGGCGCTGGCGGTGGCGAAGACGATGGCGCCGTGGTGCCGGGCCAACTGGATCGCCGCCAGGCCCACGCCGCCGCTGGCGGCGTGGATCAGCACCCGGTCGCCGGACTTCAGCTTCGCCCAGTCGAAGGCGAGTCGGGCTGTCAGTGCGGCCGCCGGAATGGTGGCGGCACCAACCGCGTCGACCCCGTCGGGCACCGGGGCCAGCAACAGTGCCGGCACGTTGACCCTGCTGGCGAACGCCCCCTGCATGAAACCCATGACCCGCTGGCCGACCGTGAAACCGGTTACCTCCGAGCCCACTTCGGTCACGATGCCGCACAGGTCACCGCCGATCGGCCCGGGGTCGCCGGGGTAGAGACCGAGCACGTTGAGCACATCCCGGAAGTTGAGTCCGGCAGCCTCCATCCGGACCTGCACCTCGTTCGTCGCCGGTGGCGCAACCTCAGTCTGGGTCAGGCGGAGGTTGTCGATCGCACCTCGCTCGGTCGGCGCCAGAACGTAGTCGTCCGTGCGTGGCATCGGCAGTTGGCCGCTGCGCGCCCAGTGCAGCAACCGGGGCACCAGGAACTTCCCCTGCCGCACCGCGAGTTCGGGTTCGACCAGCGGCACGCCGAGTGCTGCTGCCAGCCAGCCCAGCGACTCCTCGGTCCCATCGGAGTCGACCAGCCGGCAGCGCAGGGTCGGCTGTTCGGCGATGACGGTCCGGCCGAATCCCCACAGCGCCGCCTGAACGGGGTCGACCGGTTCGCCCGGTTCGGTGGTGACCGCCCGCTCGGTGATGATCCACAGTCCG
>JAHZJY010000379.1 GCA_022600695.1 Actinomycetes bacterium
CAGCACCGGCGCTGACGGGGTGAACACCACCGGCATGGCCTCCAGACCGCTGACGAAGTTCGCCGGCCGCAGCGGTAGCGCGGAGTCGTCAGCCAGTCGCAGATCCGGCATCCGGGCCAGGATCTTGCGCAGCATGGTGTTGAGCTCCAGCCGGGCCAGCTGATTGCCCAGGCAGAAGTGCGTGCCGAACCCGAACGCGAGGTGGCTGTTCGGGTTCCGGTCGATCCGGAAACTCTCCGGGTCGCCGAAAACCGATTCGTCGAAGTTGGCCGACTCGAACAGCAGCAGCATCTTCTCCCCCTTCCGAATCTGCGTGCCGTGAAATTCGTTGTCACGCATCGCCGTCCGTGCCATATTCTTCACCGGCGAGGTCCAGCGCAGCATCTCCTCGACGGCTCCGGGCAAGTGCTCGCGGTCCGCCACCAGCCGGTCCCACTGATCGGGATGCCGAAGCAGCTGTTCGGTACCGCCGGACAGCGTATGGCGGGTGGTCTCGTCACCGCCGATGAGGATCAGCAGCGTCTCGAAGACGATTTCGTCATCGGCCAGCCGCTGTCCGTCGACCTCGGCATTGACCAGGACCGAGAACAGATCATCGGTGGGCTCGGCCCGGCGCTTGGCGGTCGTCTCCATGGCAAAGGCGGAGTACCCGGCGAAGGCCTCCATCACCGCCTGCAGTGCCGCCTCATCGGCCGCCGAACTCAGCCCGCAGACCAGATCATCGGACCACTTCAGCAGGGTCGCCCGGTCGGCGGGAACCACCCCCAGCATGTCGCCGATGACGGCCATCGGCAGCGGCGCGGCGATATCGCGCACGAAGTCACACTCGCCGCGTTCGCACACCGCGTCGATGAGCGTGTCGCACAGGGTCTCGATACCAGCCATCTTGTCGGTCACCTGCTTGCGGGTGAAGCCGGAGTTCACCAGCTTGCGCCGCAGCAGATGATCCGGATCGTCCATGTCGATCATGTACGGCATGGCGGGGTTGTCCGGACGGATCCCGCCGGTGTTGGAGAAGACCTCCGGATCACGCTCGGCGTCGAGCACCGCCTGATAGCTGGCCGCTGCCGCCAGACCGTTGCGGTCACGGAATACCGGCTCGTTGGCCCGCATCCAGCGGTAGGCCCCACGGGCCGCCCCGTCGGCGAAGAAGTTCCCGTCGGTCAGGTCGACATCGGGTTTTCCGGTCATCCGCTAAGCCTCCACATCCCCGTCACCGCCGATTACAGTGACGTCATGTCTGCTGTTCAGCACACCATCGCGGGAACCGTACTGACCATGCCGGTCCGGGTCCGCAGAGCCGACGTGCACACCGCAATGTTCTCGGTGCCGGCCGAGTCCGCCCAGCGGCTCATCGACTACAGCGGCCTCGAGGTGTGCCGATTCCGGCCGGGCCGAGCCGTGGTGACGCTGATGCTGGCCCGCTACATCGACGGCGATCTCGGCGGGTACAACGAATTCGGGACCTGCATCATGGTGAACCCACCCGGTTCGCACGCACACGGTGTGCGGGCACTGGGCGAGGCGGCGGCCTTCATCCACCATCTCCCGGTCGATCAGTCGTTCACCCTGGAAGCCGGCCGGACCATCTGGGGCTTCCCGAAGATCATGGCGGACTTCACCGTTCGGCAAGACCGGCGGTTCGGTTTCCAGGTTTCCGAGGGCGGGTCGCTGATCGCGGACATGGAATTCCGCCGCGGCGCCCCGATACCGTTGTTGGGGACACGGAAGCAGGTACTCAAGACCTACACGCACGCCGGCGGAACCACCCGCGAGGTGCCGTGGGAAATGCGCAACACCGGCGTCAGGTTCCGCCCCGGCGGGGCGACACTGCGCCTCGGTGACCATCCCTACGCGGAAGAACTGTCTTCGTTGGGCCTGCCGAAACGACCGATGGTGTCCGGTTCGGTCGACAACGTCGACATGACGTTCGGTGACGCTCACATATTGCGTTGACCGACCGACCCTCACCCGGTCAATCTAGAACGTGTTCTAACGAGCTGGCAAGCAGGCCTCACAACAGCGCGGCGACTTCGCTGATCTGCTCCGGGCTGCGCGCGCCGATGACCATCATCGTCACCCCGGCAGCCTCCCAAGCCGCGATCTGCTTGCGGGCGTAGTCGATATCGCCGACGATCGCGGCGTCGTCGACGAGTTCGTCGGGGATGACGGTGGCGGCCTCGTCCTTACGGCCACTGCGGAAGAGCTTCGTGACGTCGTCAACCACGTCCGAGTAGCCCATCCGCCGGTAGACCTCGGCGTGGAAGTTGGTGTCCTCCGAACCCATCCCGCCCATATAAAGCGCCAGGAAAGGCTTGATCATCTCGAAGGTCGCGGCGCGGTCGTCGGTGATCACCACCTGTGCGGTGGCGCAGATCTCGAAGTCCTCGCGGCGACGGCGGGCACCGGGTCGGTCGAATCCCTCATCGAGCCATTCGTTGTACATACCGGCCAGCCGCGGGGAGTAGAAGATCGGCAGCCAGCCGTCGCAGATCTCCGCCGCCAGGGCGATGTTCTTCGGACCTTCCGCCCCCAACATGATGGGGATGTCGGCGCGCAGCGGATGCACGATCGGCTTGAGCGGCTTGCCCAGTCCGGTGGTGCCCTCACCGCTCAGTGGCAGCGGGTAGTGCGGTCCCGGACTGGTGACCGGAGCTTCCCTCGCCCAGACCTGCCGGATGATGTCGATGTACTCCCGGGTGCGGGCCAGCGGCTTGGGGAAACGCTGGCCGTACCAGCCCTCCACCACCTGCGGACCGGACACACCCAAACCGAGCATGTGCCGGCCGCCGGAGAGATGGTCCAGGGTCAGAGAGGCCATGGCGCACGCGGTCGGGGTGCGCGCCGAGAGTTGCACCACTGAGGTACCCAACCGCATCCGCGTCGTCTGGCGTCCCCACCACGCCAACGGGGTGAACGCATCCGAGCCCCAGGCCTCTGCGGTGAACACGGTGTCGAAGCCGGCTTCCTCGGCGGCCGCGACCAACTCAGCGTGGTTGGTGGGCGGCTGCGCACTCCAGTACCCCAGTTGCAAACCCAGCTTCATCTCCGGCCGCCTTCCCGTCGTCAGCACCCGCGGCGCCATCCTTGCCACAATTCCTAGAACCTGTTCTACTCGATGCCGTGACAGTCGGCCAACACCGCCCACCCCAGCTCGACTCGCATGAACCGCCGCTGTCCGCGCCGCTTCGGCTGGTGTTCGACTACAGCCGTTCGCTCGGCCCCACTCTGGGTGCGTTCTTCACCGCGCTGCGCGAGCGCCGCATCGTCGGTATCCGCGGATCCGACGGGCGGGTGCTTGTGCCGCCCGCCGAGTTCGACCCGGTGACCTGCGAACGGCTGACCGAAATCGTGCCGGTGGCGGCCATCGGCACCGTGCGTTCCTGGACGTGGCAGAGCGAGCCAGTGGCGGGCCAACCGCTGGACCGGCCATTCGCCTGGGCGCTGATCCAACTCGACGGTGCCGACACGGCCCTGCTGCACGCTGTCGACGGGCCGGTCAAGACCGGTGACCGGGTACGTGCGCACTGGGTGGACGAACCGGTCGGGTCCATCACCGATATCGCCTACTTCACCCCCGGAGACAACCCCGAGCCGCCGGTGGCGGAGTTGGACGATGACCGCGATCCGGTGCAGATGATCGTGACACCGTGCGATATCGCCTTCGAGCACACCGCCTCACTGCCGGAGAGCACTTATCTTCGGGCGCTTCAGCAGGGAAAGCTGCTGGGGGCGCGGGCCGGCGACAACGGAAAGGTGTACTTCCCGCCGCGGGAGGCGGATCCGGCGACCGGCGGGGAACTCGACCAGTTCGTCGAGTTGCCCGATCACGGGACCGTGACCACGTTCGCGATCATCAACATCCCCTTCGCCGGCCAGCGGATCACACCCCCGTATGTCGCGGCCTACATCCTGCTCGACGGCGCGGATATTCCCTTCCTGCATGTGGTTACCGGTATCGACGCGGCCGAGGTCCGGATGGGCATGCGGGTGCAGGCGGTTTGGAAACCGCGCGAGCAGTGGGGCCTGGGCATCGACAATATCGAGCACTTTCGGCCTACCGGCGAACCGGACGCCGACTACGACACCTACAAGCACCACCTCTAGAAGGACACCTATGACCGACCGCGAGGTTGCCGTCGTCGGGTTCGCCCACGCACCGCATGTGCGGCGAACCGACGGCACCACCAATGGCGTGGAAATGCTGATGCCGTGCTTCGCTCAGCTCTACGACGATCTCGGAATCAGCCAGACCGATATCGGCTTCTGGTGCTCAGGATCCTCGGATTACCTTGCCGGGCGGGCTTTCTCATTCCTCAACGCGATCGATGCCATCGGAGCGGTCCCGCCGATCAACGAGTCCCACGTCGAGATGGACGCCGCCTGGGCACTGTATGAGGCCTACATCAAACTGCTGACCGGCGAGGTGGACACCGCGCTGGTGTACGGGTTCGGCAAGTCCAGCGCCGGAACCCTGCGCCAGGTGCTCGCCTTGCAGACCGATCCCTACACCGTGGCACCACTGTGGCCGGACTCGGTGTCGATGGCGGGACTGCAGGCGCGCCTCGGGCTTGAGGCCGGAATATGGACGACTGAACAGATGGCCCAGGTCGCACTGAACAGTTTCGCGGTCTCTCAGCGCAGCGACTCGGTGCCGCCGGCGGCCGACGTCGGTGAGTTGCTGTCCCGGCCGTACTTCGCCGATCCGTTGCGTCGCCATGACATCGCACCGATTACCGACGGCGCTTCGGCGATCGTGCTGGCCGCCGGCGGGCGGGCCCGGGAACTTCGCGAAAGACCGGCCTGGATAACCGGCTTCGAGCACCGCGTCGAGACGCCGGTGATCGGAGCACGGGACCTGACCCGGTCGGATTCCACCGCGGCCTCGGCCCGACTGGCGACCGGCGGGGATACCGCATCGGTCGACATCGCTGAGATCTCGGCACCGTTCACCCACCAGCATCTGATTCTGACCGAGGCGATCGGCCTGGGGCCGGCGACCCGAATCGACCCGTCCGGCGGTCTGCTGGCCGCCAACCCGATGTTTTCCGCCGGTCTGGAGCGAATCGGCCTGGCCGCCCGCCATATCTTCGACGGCTCGGCACAGCGGGTGTTGGCCCACGCCACCAGTGGGCCGGTGCTGCAACAGAACCTGGTTGCCGTCTTGGAAGGAAGGGAAGGTCGATGACCCACCTTGCCGCGGTGCTGGGCACCGGTCAGACCAAGTATGTGGCCAAGCGCACAGACGTGTCGATGAGCGGCCTGGTACGGGAGGCGATCGACAGGGCACTGGCCGACAGCGGCTCGACCCTCGACGAGATCGACGCCGTCGTGATCGGTAAGGCGCCGGACTTCTTCGAGGGTGTGATGATGCCCGAGCTGTTCATGGCCGACGCCATCGGCGCCACCGGTAAACCGCTGATCCGGGTGCACACCGCCGGTTCGGTCGGCGGATCCACCGGGGTGGTCGCGGCGAGTCTGGTCAAGTCGGGAAAGTACCGGCGGGTGCTGGCGGTGGCCTGGGAGAAGCAGTCCGAATCGAATGCCATGTGGGCGTTGTCGATTCCGGTTCCTTTCACCAAGCCGGTGGGGGCCGGCGCGGGCGGCTACTTCGCTCCGCACGTCCGGGCCTACATCCGGCGATCCGGGGCGCCGGAACACATCGGCGCGATGGTCGCGGTCAAGGACCGGCTCAACGGCGCCCGCAATCCCCTCGCGCATCTGCACCAGCCCGACATCACTCTGGAGAAGGTGATGTCCTCGCAGATGCTCTGGGACCCGATCCGCTTCGACGAAACCTGTCCGTCGTCGGACGGCGCGGCGGCAGTCGTCATCGGCGATGAACAGATATCCGACCGGCGGGTTGCCGACGGCTTTCCCGTCGCATGGATCCTCGCCACCGCACTACGCACCGAACCGATCGCCTACAGCGGTCGCGATCAGGTCAATCCGCAGGCCGGCCGTGATGCGGCCGCTGCGTTGTGGAGGGACGCCGGGATCACCAGCCCGATCGACGAAATCGATGTCGGCGAGATCTATGTGCCGTTCTCCTGGTTCGAACCGATGTGGCTGGAGAACCTCGGTTTCGCGGCCGAGGGCGAGGGCTGGAAACTGACCGAGGCCGGCGAGACCGCGATCGGTGGCCGGCTGCCGGTCAATCCATCCGGCGGAGTGCTCTCGTCGAACCCGATCGGGGCCTCCGGGATGATCCGGTTCGCCGAAGCGGCGATTCAAGTGATGGGCAAGGCCGGCGACCACCAGGTGCCCGGGGCCCGCAAGGCCCTCGGCCATGCCTACGGCGGCGGCTCGCAGTACTACTCGATGTGGCTGGTCGGCGCCGACAAGCCGGCGAGGAACTAGCCGCTAAACAGCGTCGCCGAGCCCGGTCAGGTAACGCTGGGCCAAGTCGCGGTAGGCCTGCGGATTGGCCTGCACCCATACCTCGGCGCCGGTCCCGGCGATAGGACCCTTGACCTTGGCCGGGGATCCGGTGACCAGTACCTCGGTCGGTATCTGGGTGCCGCCCACCACCAGCGCGTGCGCAGCGACGAGACTGCGGGCACCGATCACCGCACCATCCAGAATCGTGCAGTGGTTGGCGATCAGTGCCTCAGCCCCGATGTGCGCACCGTGGATGGTGCACATGTGGGCGATCGTGGCGCCCGGCCCGACGTCGACCGGAATCCCGGGAGGGGCATGCAGCACCGAGCCGTCCTGGACGTTGGCGCCCTCCCGGATCACGACGGGCGCGTAATCACCACGCAGCACAGCGTTGAACCACACCGACGCCCCGGCCTCGACAGTGACGTCTCCGATCAGGACAGCGGTCGGGGCGACGAAAGCGGTGGGATCCACCTTCGGCGATCGACCTTCGAAGGAGAACATCGGCATCGTCAACATATACCGCAGCGGCCGGGTCGAGACACGGCATTGTTGCGGGATCGGGCGGCGAAATTGTAACGTGTTCTAGTTATAGGACACGGAACCGGAGGGCACATATGACCACCGACATTCGGGAGATCGACACCGGGACCCTGCCCGACCGGTACGCCCGCGGCTGGCACTGCCTTGGTCCGGTCGCGGAATTCCTGGACGGTCGACCGCACTCGGTCCACGCGTTCGGTACGAAACTCGTGGTGTTCGCCGACGCGGCCGGCGGACTGAACGTCCTCGACGCCTACTGCCGCCATATGGGCGGTGACCTGTCCCAGGGCAGCGTCAAGGGTGACGAGATCGCCTGCCCGTTTCACGACTGGCGCTGGGGCGGGGATGGTCGCTGCAAAAAGGTGCCGTACGCCAAGCGGACCCCCAAGCTGGCCAAGACCCGGTCGTGGCATACCGATGTCCGGTCCGGGCTGTTATTCGTCTGGCATGACCATGAAGGTAAACCACCCCAACCCGAGGTCCGGATCCCCGAGATCCCCGAACAGGCCAGCGGCGAATGGACCGACTGGAGCTGGAACAGCATGCTGATCGAAGGGTCCAACTGTCGCGAAATCGTCGACAATGTCACCGATATGGCCCATTTCTACTACATCCATTTCGGCCTGCCGACGTACTTCAAGAACGTCTTCGAGGGCCATGTCGCCACGCAATACCTGCATAACGTCGGCCGCCCCGACGTCGGCGGTATGGGTACCGCCTACGGTGAATCGCACCTGGATTCCGAGGCCAGCTATTTCGGGCCGTCGTTCATGATCAACTGGCTGCACAACACCTACGGTGACTTCAAGGCCGAGTCGATTCTGATCAACTGCCACTACCCGGTCAGCCAGGACGCATTCGTGTTGCAGTGGGGGGTCATCATCGAGAAGCCCAAGGGTCTCGACGACGCGACCACCGAGAAGATTTCGGCGGCGTTCACCGATGGTGTGAGCAAGGGCTTCCTACAGGACGTCGAGATTTGGAAGCACAAGACCCGCATCGAGAACCCGCTGCTGGTCGAAGAAGACGGCGCCGTCTACCAGATGCGCCGCTGGTATCAGCAGTTCTATGTCGACGTCGCCGATATCAGTCCAGACATGACCGACCGGTTCGAACTCGAGGTGGACACCACCAAGGCCAATGAGAAATGGCATATCGAGGTCGAGGAGAATCTCCGCCGCCAGGCCTCAGACGCCGATCCTGCTGCCGAGGCCCGTCAGTCATGACATCACCGCAGCAGCCGGACGCCGACGAGATCGCGCGGTCGATGCTGCTGCTGCACGGGGTGCACGATGACGAGCACCTCGCCGGCGATGAGGACGACGTCCTCTCCTGGGCCAAGGCCCCCGACTTCGCCAACGACCCGGACCGAGCGGCCGCTGTCCACGAGGCAACCCGCCGGGATCGCGAACGCTATCTCACGTCCGGCCTGGCAGAGGTCGACTGCCGCTTCTGTCACGCTTCGGTGCAGGTGAAGAAACTCGGCGCCCCGCACACCGCGGTGCAGTGGAATCGCGAAGCCCAGCAGCGGTGCGCGGTTTTCGCCGAGGTGCGCGCCGCCGGTGGCAACAGTGCCCGGGTGCCGTCCTGCCCCCGGCTGTCGGACAGCATCTCCCACGCCGTCGCCGAGGGCTGCCTGGAGGAGTACTCCAGCGCCCCGGCGCCCGGCGACGGTTGACGGCCCCGCCCTCCGGCGCGAGCAGACACAAAACTCCCCCAACTACCGCGCGTCGCCGCGCCTTTGTGTCTGCTCGCGCCTGAGGGGCATCCGCTTACAAGCCGCGGAAACGATCCTTGACCTGCTCCTCGGTCAATCCGTAGTCGGCCAGCGCATAACTGTGCTTGGGCGCCCGAGCGCCCTGTTTGCTTGCCTCATCGGTCCGCCGGATCCCGGCCCCCGCGTCCCCGGTCATCTCGATACCGAAGTGGGCATAGATGTTCTCCACACACCGCCGCGGATCCCGGATCAGATCGACATAGTCGACATCGCAGAACTGGCCCGGATTGTGTCGCGCCCGAACCGCGTTGAACCGCTCCAGACCGCGTGACCAGGTCTCCAGCGCATCCGCACCGATGGTCGGGCCCACGAAACTGTGCGACCATCCCGCGGTGGTGTGCTGGGTCAGTGAACACATCGAGGCCATAATGGTCTCGGCGGGCCGGTGGCACTGGATCACCAGCGCATCGGGATAGGTCGCCAACAGCGCATCGAGGGCGAACAGATGGCTGGGGTTCTTGAGCACCCAGCGCTTCCCGACATCGCGGAGACCGATGAGCTGAAGATTCCTGCGATGCCGGCGATACGGCGCGGTCCAGTCCTGGCCGGCCAGCCACCGCGAGTAGGTGGGCACATGGGCCAGCGTCTCGTAGGACACCGAGTGCACCGATTGCCGTAGCAGTTGCCAGCACTCCTCCACCTCATCGGCGGTCATGAAATGCAGACCGGTGTAGTCCGGGTTCTCGGCATGCGCCCGGGCGAACCGGGACTGCAATTCGACGAATACCGGGTTCTGCGACCAGGTGTCGCGGGGCGGGCGGGGCTGCGGGAACTCGGCGAGCCACAGTTCCAGACCTTGGTGGCGAGGGTCGCCGCACAGTAATCGGTGCAGCGCCGTGGTACCGGTACGCGGCAGCCCGGTGACGAAGATCGGCGCGGTGATCGGCACCTCGGCATGTTCCGGATGCTGCTTCCAGGACGCTTCGCTGAGCAGCCTGGCCACCAGGGCATTGCGCAGGAAGAACCGGGACATCTTGCTGCCGGCCGCGGTGAAGTCCGAATCCCGGCGGTAGGAATCCAGCAGAACACCGAGCGCCTCAAGGTAGTTGTCGTCGTCGGTACCGAAATCATCCAGACCGACGGCCTTGACCGCCGAGGCCTTGAGGTCCTCGACGGTGCCGACATCGGTGCGGGCGGCGCTCACTGGCTCGCTCCTCCCCGGCACTCGTCCCTCGTGCCGCATCGTCGACTCGCCGTCCTCACTGGCTCGCTCCTCCCCGGCACTCGTCCCTCGTGCCGCATCGTCGACTCGCCGTC
>JAHZJY010000380.1 GCA_022600695.1 Actinomycetes bacterium
ATCGGCCTGGGCGGCAACGGCGGCAACGGCGGCAACGGCGGCGTCGCCGGCGTGGGCGGCACCGGCGGCGACGGCGGCGACGCCGGCGTAATCTCGCTGATCGGCGGGGGCGGCCGCGGCGGCGTGGGCGGCGCCGGCAACATCGGCGGTAGCGGCGGCCTCGGCGGCAATGCCGGACTTATCGGTAACGGCGGCGACGGCGGCTATGCCCTCAGCGGCAACGCCTCCGGCGGCAACGGCGGCCTCGGCGGATTCCTGATCGGCGACGGCGGCGACGGCGGCAACGGCGGAACCCGAAGCGGCAACGGCGGCAACGGCGGCAACACCGGACTGTTGTCGATCCTGGGATACGGCGGCAACGGTGGCGACGGCGGCACCGGTGGAGTCGGCACCAACGGCGCCGACGGCGTTCTGCCCGGCCAGGACGGCGGCGACGGCTCGGCCGGTGGCGCCGGCGGCAACGGCGGCAACGGCGGCAACGGCAGCTGGATCTTCGGCGCCGGTGGCAACGGCGGATCCGGTGGCGCCGGCGGCATCGGCGGCAACGGCGGCAACGGCGCAGCAGGGGCCGACGGGGTGAACCCCGGCGATCCGGGCCAAGCCGGAGGTAACGGCGGAGCCGGCGCTAGCGGTGCCGGCGGCAACGGCGGGGAGGCCGGCACCGGCCGGTTCCTGCTGCTGATCTCCAGCAACGGCACTCCCGGTAACACGGGCAGCGCCGGCACCGGCGGCAACGGCGGCAACGGCGGCAACGGCGGCAACGGCGCCGCCGGCGACGCCACCACCCCCGACGGGGGGACCGGTGGAGCCGGCGGTAACGGCGGAGCAGCCGGGGGTGTCGGCAAAGCCGGAACCGGTGGCGTCGGCGGCAACGGCGGCGCAGGGTTCGGAAGCGGCCTGGTCGTGACCGCCACGGTTGCCGTCGGTGACGGTCCGCGCGGGCTGGCGGTGGATTCCACCGGCGCTTCGGTGTACGTGGCCGACCAAGGTAGCAACAGAGTGTCGGTGATCGACGCCGCGACCAACACCGTGACTGCCACATGGAGCGCCTCGGGTCAGCTCAATCGGCCCTCGGGGGTGGCATTCGGGGGGCCCGATAGCCGGATCTACATCACCAACAACAATGCCTTCGGCAATGTCGCAGAGCTGGACACCAACGGCAATCTCGTCACCACCATCCCGGTCGGCAACAACCCATTGGGCGTCGCGGTCAACAACACCGACTTGTTCGCCGTCGTTGCCGGCGATGCGAAACTTGCGCAGCTACAGCTGACCTCCCCGTTCGGCGCGGCCCTCATCCCGGTGGGTACCCAACCGCAGTACGTTGCGCTCAATCCGACCGGTACCCGCGCCTATGTCAGCAACCTGCTGTCCGATTCGGTCTCCGAGATCGACAACGCCACCAAGACCGTGGCGGCCACCATTCCGGTCAGCTCTCCGGGAGGACTGGTGGTCAGCCCGGACGGATCCCGGCTGTATGTCACGAACGGCTTGACGAACACCGTGTCGGTGATCGACACCGCCACCCGGGCGGTGACCGCCACGATCGCGGTCGGTGACGGACCCAATGCGGTGGCCGTCAACCCCGCCGGGACGACGCTGTTCGTGACCAACGACGGTGGTGACTCGGTGTCGGTGATCGACACCGCCACCAACACCGTGACCGACACGCTCACCGTGGGCGACTCCCCGATATGGGTCGCCGTCAACCCGGCCGGCAACCGTATCTACGTAGCCAACTTCGACGGCGACACCGTCTCGGTGATCGAGCCGATCATCGCCAGCTCCGTGGGCAACGGCGGCGCCGGCGGCGCTGGTGGTGCCGGCGGTAACGCCGGCCTGATCGGCGACGGTGGCTACGGCGGCAACGGCGGGAACGGCGGGGCTGGCGCCACCGGGGCAGACGGGGCCACCGCGGGGGCGGACGGTGCCGACGGCGGTGACGGCGGAAACGGCGGCACCGGCGGCACCGGCGGCACCGGCGGCACCCAGTCCGGCAACGGCGGCGTCGGCGGAAACAGCGGCGCGGCCGGCACCGGCGGTGACGGCGGCGACGGCGCCGGCGGCGACGCCACCACACCCGACGGCGGCAACGGCGGCACGGGCGGGGACCCCGGCCTCACCGGCTCACCGGGTAAGGGCGGCGCCGCCCCCGCCGGCACCCCGGGAACCGACGGCAGCCCAGTTGGCACCCCCAGCCCCTCCGGCAACGGCGGCGACGGCGGCAACGGCTACAGCACCACCGCGATCGGGGTGTCCGGCGGCATCGGCGGTGACGGCGGCAACGGCGGCCAAATCGGCAACGGCGGCAACGGCGGGGCCGGCGGGACCGGTGGTGCCGGGCTGGCGTCGAGCCTGGCTGTGATCGCCACGGTCGGCGTCGGTACCAATCCTCTCGGGGTGGTCGTCAACGACTCGGGGGGCGTCGTGTACGTGGCAGACCAAGGCAGCAACAGAGTGTCGGTGATCGACGCCGCGACCAACACCGTGACTGCCACGTGGAGCGCCTCGGGTCAGCTCAATCGGCCCTCGGGGGTGGCATTCGGGGGGCCCGATAGCCGGATCTACATCACCAACAACAATGCCTCCGGCAATGTCGCAGAGCTGGACACCAACGGCAATCTCGTCACCACCATCCCGGTCGGCCCCAACCCAAGCGACTTCCCCGGCCAAAACGTCGCGGTCAACAACACCGACTTATTCACCGTCGTCGCGGGTGCGGACCAAGTTGCGCAGCTGCAGCTGACCTCCCCGTTCGGCGCGGCCCTCATCCCGGTGGGTACCCAACCGCAGTACGTTGCGCTCAACCCGACCGGCACGCGCGCCTATGTCAGCAACTTCTCCGACAACAGTGTGTCCGTCATCGACACGGCCACCAAGACCGTCGTGTCGACCATCGCCACCGCAGGCCTCAACGGCCCCGACGGAATGGTGGTCAGCCCGGACGGGTCGCGTCTGTATGTGGCTAACTTCGGCGGTCAGACGGTGTCGGTGATCAACACCGGCGACGGATCGGAGATCACGACCTTCACCGTCGGCCTCGAACCCACTTGGCTGGCCGTAAACCCCGCCGGGACCCTGCTCTTCGTGACCAACTCTGCCGATGACAACGTGTCGGTGATCGAAACCGCCACCAACACCGTGATCGACACCGTGACAGTCGGCGATAGCCCGCAAGCGGTTACGGTCAACGCTGCCGGAGACCGTGTCTACGTCACCAACTACGACGACAACACGGTTTCGGTGATTGACAACGTCAACGGCTCCCCCGCGGGCAACGGCGGCGCCGGCGGCAAGGGTGGCAAGGCAGGACAGTTGGGCAACGGCGGCGACGGCGGCGCCGGCGGCAACGGCGGCACCGGAACCGGCACCGGCACCGGCACTGACGGCGCCGACGGCGCCGACGGCGCAGCCGGACCCGGCGGCCCCGGCGGGCCAGGCGGCGACGGCGGTCAAGGCGGACCTTCAGACGGCGGCGACGGCGGCAACGGCGGTGACGGTGGCGACGGAGGAACCGGGTAGGGGTGAGCGCCCTGACGCCGGCTGACCTAGGGTCGCAGCGGTGATTACATGGAGCCTGGCCATGATCGTGCGCGACGAGGACGACACGCTGGCCCGGTGTCTGGACTCGGTGCAGGATGTCTTCGACGAGATCGTCATCGTCGACACCGGCTCGACAGACCGGACCAAAGAGGTCGCCGGCCGATTCACCCCGAACGTGCTCGATTTCGCCTGGACCGATGACTTCGCCGCGGCCCGCAACCACGCCTTCGGCCACGCCACCGCCGATTTCGTCATGTGGCTGGACGCCGACGACGTGCTGCTGCCGGCCGATCGGGCCAAACTCCTGGAGTTGAAGAAATCCCTGGGACCCCCGGTGGACGCGGTCACCAGCGTTTACCACACCGCCTTCGACGACTCGGGAAACCTCGTCGCCAGCACCCGCCGGATCCGGATTATCCGGCGCGGCAGTGGTTTCCGCTGGGTCGGCGCCATCCACGAGGACCTCGTCACCGGGCAGCAGTACCACTACCTCGACACCGACATCGTCATCACCCACCGCAAACCCGACAGCCGCGCCGGCGTCTCGTATCGCAACCGCCGCATCTTCGAAAAAATGCTGGCCGAAGGCACCCCGATGCGGCCCGTCGACGAGTTGAACTACGCCCGGGAACTGCAGGTCACCAAGGATTTCGACGCCGCGATCCCCTATTACGAACGTTTCCTGGCGTCCGAACCGGCTGACCCCGACCGGCACCTGTTCGCCCTGAACAAGCTCGCGACCTGCTACTACATGACCGGCCAGCGCGACAAGGAGTGGGAGTGCACGCTGAAGTCGCTGGAACTCGACGCCCCCCGGCCGGAGTTCAGCTGCCGGATCGGTGAGCGCTTCCTGAGCCGCAACCAGTTCCAGCAGGCCATTTTCTGGTACGAGACGGCCCTGACCAACCCGGCCGCGCACCGCACCGAGACCGTGGAGAACCACGCCTTCGCCACCTGGCTGCCCCACAAACAACTCGGCATGTGCTACTTCCAGGTCGGCAACCTCGAAAAATCGCTGCACCACACCCGCATCGCGCAGTCCTACCAACCCGAAGACCAGACCTACGCCGCCAACATCGCCATGCTCGAGGCGCTGATCGCCGAACGGAACGAAGCCGGAACGTCGGGTTAGCTAGTGGCCACTAGGAAATGACATCGGCCGTGAGACAAATTGGCCATGAAACGAGGTGAGACAAGCGATAGAACCGCAGTTCAGCGGTTCGCGATATGACACAGGAGGCGAGAACCTACAGCCGCTTGTAGGTTCTCGAATTTGACTACACTTTCTCGAGAATGACTGCACTTCCATTGCACTTGTGCAGTCGAAGTGAGAATTTTCTCGATAGGGCGGCCGGTCCTCCCACTCGTACGTTTCCGCTTTTCGATGGCAGAATTCCGCTCTGCGTGGCGTAAGGACGACGGATCCGCTGGAAAATGTTTAGGGAGTCCGCCGCAGATCTTCTGCAACCAACTAGTTGCCGCGGACGCTGAGCCCTGGGCGGAATCGTTCCGCTTACAGGCGTGTTTCTTCGACCGTGAACGCGATTGCCGCCTCTTCGCACTTGATGGGGGTCTGGTGCTGTCCGGCATTGTGTCGTGTCGGTGATTGATTAGGGGCCCGCGCCCCTGTGAGCTGGTGACTTTCACAGTTCTGACTACCTGGCATCACGCCAGCCAGATCGTGTCTGGTGAGCGAAGCCGGGTGGAAGGCCCGTTGCGTCAGTTCGTCGACGAGATCGCCCGGCGTCGGCCACCACTGGCGAGGGTGCTCGGGACTGCGGTGTTTCTCAATCGCGTCGCTGAGACCGCCCCGATGGCGTTGCGCGCCAACGTCGAACACAACAAGGTCCTCCACGATCGGGTGATCGTCCTGTCGATCGGCCAGTCACCCGTCCCGAGAGTGCCGCCCGATGAGCGGGTCACAGTCGTTGACCTCGCATTTGTCGACGGCCGAATTCTCTTCCTGACTGCTAATTTCGGCTATCTGGAGGATCCAGACGTTCCTGCCGTTCTTGAGATGATCCAGCCGACGATCGGCGAAGGTGATGTGTCCTATTTCTTGTCTCGCGTGGCCGTCGTTCCCGGATCGAAGCCGACGATGGCGCTGTGGCGTAAGAGATTGTTCGATGCCACCTCACACATAGCCGCAGACGCGGCCGTTTACTTCGGCCTACCTCCTGGCCAGACAGCCATCGTCGGCGCCCGGATCGAATTATGACCTGGGCCCGCGTACTGCTCGCCCTGACCGTCGGTGGGCTGAGTGTTCGGGCGATCGACGAGATGCTCGGTCGGGGCACATCAGAGCCTCCATCGGAACCAGTGCGGTTCAGACCGGCGAACCCGCCTTAGCCGTGATCTGAAGACAATGCGGCTGAGTTGGCACCGGTGGAGGGTCGAAGTCGAGTCAACCCGCCGGCGGAACGCCGAAGACGCCGATGATCTCCAGTGCCACCTCGAGATGCCCCCGCCGCAGATTGAGAGGATGCCCGATCAGCTTCTCGGCCTGCCGAATCCGGTATCGGACACCGTTCGGGTGCAGCGCCAATTGCTCGGCTGTCGTGACCGCATCGCATCCGCTGGCCAAATACGCGCGCAAGCTATCCCGTAGCCGCTGGGAAATCTCCCCGGCGTCGGCCAAGCCCCCCAGTTCCCTGACCACAAACGCCGACCTCGCCTCGGCGTCGAGGGTTCCTGCGACAAGGCAGGCCAACTCGCCATCGGAGAACCGCGTCACGACGGCGTCGGGGTTGGCCACGGAAACCACCGCGACGGCCTCGGAATGACTGATACGGAACCCGCTGACCCCAGGATGGCAATTCCCCACGGTTACCCGTGCGCCTCGCGGAATTGCTGGCGGGGTCGTCCCCGGCACCGCGACCGGTTGGGTTGTTGCCGTCCATCCCCATGCGGAACGCGCATCGGTCGGCACGATCAACGGTCCGCCACCTCCGAGCCATCGGCTCACCGCGCGAGCCGCGCACTCCAATGTGCGGAGGGTCTCGGATTCGGGCACTACGGAGTCGAGGTGAACGGTGAAGGCGGTGTGCTGCTGCGTCAGCGGGTATGCCAAGTCCGCGCTCATGCCCTCGATGTCATCGGCCCGGCCAGCCAGTAACGCCTTCACGATCGCGGACCGGCGGGCAACGGCACTGCGTTGCCACTGCCGCTGTTCCTCGGTGAACAGCTCGACCAACTTCTCCACGGTGGTGTCCATCCACTCCGAGGCATGCGACCAGAACTTGACCAGCACCGCCGATCGAAGCTCCGGATCGGCCACCTGCTCATTGAGGAACTCGTTGATGAAGTCCCACGTCGCGCGCTGAGCGATCCGGTATGAGGACAACAGCACAGGAAGTTCGACATCTCGGCGGGCCAGTGTGCGTGCCCAATCCCGCACCTGCGGGGGCGAGTGAACCTCAATGCGCTCATGGCTCACCACCGCCAGGAACCCGGTCCAGTTCCCACGGACGCTGGCATTGAGACCGGGGCGCAGCGCCGGGTCACCGAATTCGGGAACCGCTGAAACGATTCGATCGGTGACGACAGCAACCAACCGATCGAGGCTCTGCTCGCTACTGGACGTGCGAGCAAAATCATCCAGCCACCTATTGGCGGCATCTGCGTCTCGGGCATTCACCAACGCTAAGGATATCGGGCGCGGCCGTTGCAAGCGACTCCGCCGTCACTGCAAGCTCAGCAGCCCCGCAAGCTCAAGCTCGAAGTCCCGATAGGGTTCGCCGCTGACGTCAGCGGTGACGCGCTTGATCGTGCCCCCGGAGAAGTGCCACGGGCTGGCTCCACCGTAGTCGGTGGTTACCGGGGAACCACGGTCGAGGCCGACGTTGAGACCCTCGCCGCACAGCGAGAACTTCCCGATTTGCGTTGCCATGCCGACGAATTCGTCGACCTGACGGTCGTTGATGTAAAGCCTGGCCGTGCCTATGCACTGGTTCGGCATCGGCGCACCACGAAGTCGAGCCAGTGATTCCATCGTGAACTCCACGCCCAGCACGCTCGGCCCCAGGGGAAAGTCGATCTCCGAGGTCAGGATTTGCTCGCGCTCGCCGAGGAAGTTGTACACATATTTCAACCTGCCATCCTGCAGGTAGAGCGCGTGGCCTCCGAAGGAATGCCCATGGGAGAAGAGGACACCCGACGCCTCTGCGGAGATGATGTCGACGTTGGCCGCCAGTTTGTAGGAACGACCGCGGATGTTGACCCCAACCGGCTCGGGCACCTCGATGGTGTTGGGATAGTAGACATAGCGATCCCGGGGCCGGGCGATCTGCGGGCGGGGTGAGTTGAAGACGGTCATCGCATCGCGGTCCTCCAGGGGCAGCGCCTTGAATTTCCCGGCCTCCACGTACCAGAGAACCTCTAGTTCCTTGACAAGGTCGGGGTGTTGCTCACTGAGGTCGTGGCACTCCGATCGGTCGACGTCGGTGTTGTAGAGCGCCCAGCGGTCCAACTCGTAGTGACCGGAGTTCGATGGTGCGACTGCGTGTAGAGCGTTGACCTTCCAACCGTCCCGCCACAGTGCCCGGGTGCCGAAGAGGCTGTAGAACTGAACCGGTTTGCGGCTGGCGCCGCCGGGCTCGTCGAAGCTGTACTTCAGGCTCGTCCCCTCCAGCGGCCACTGGGTGTAGCCCTTCACCTCGCGCGGGGGATCGATGTCGAGGCACTCGTAGACGGTCGGCACCAGATCGGTGCAGTGGTGGTACTGATCCCGGACCTCGCCGCGGGCGCTGATGTGACTGGGCCAGTGCACGATCAGCGGGTCGCAGACCCCGCCCTCCCAGGCCCAGGTTTTGAACAGCTTGAACGGTGTGTTGAACGCCATCGCCCAGCCGGTGGGGTAGTGGTTGAAAGTGGCGGGTGAGCCCAGTTTGTCGAGGAATTTCATGTTCTCGGCCATGTCATCGGGCACGCTGTTGAAGAACTTGTTTTCGTTGACCGACCCGGTCGGACCGCCCTCCGAGGAGGCGCCGTTGTCCGAGATGACGAATATGAGGGTGTTGTCCAGTTCACCGATCTCCTCCAGGTAGTCGATCAGCCTGCCGATGTGATGGTCGGTATGGCTGACGAACCCGGCGAACACCTCGGCCATCCGGGCGAACAGCCGCTTTTCGTCCCCGGACAGGGACTCCCACGGTTGGACCATGCTGGTGGGGTTTGTCTCAGGCATGGCTTTGCCGTCCAGGCTTGACAACTCCGCCAGGGGATTGATGGGGGAGAGGTCTGTGTTCTCCGGCACGATGCCGAGGTGTTTCTGGCGAGCCAGGATCTGCTCCCGGATGGCCTCGTAACCCGTGTCGAAGCTTCCGCGATAGCGGTCGGCCCACTCCTTGGGCACCTGATGGGGTGCGTGACCTGCACCGGGGCAGAAATACATCAGGAAGGGCCGTTCCGGCGCCACCTGCTTTGCGTCGCCGATCATGGCGATCGCCCGGTCCACGAGGTCTTCGGTCAGGTGATAGCCCTCCTCTCCAGCGAGCCACTCGTCATCACTGACGGGTTGATCCGGAGCGTCGATGAACTGCTGATCCTGGACAAGGTCCGGGTAGTACTGGCTGGTCTCACCTCCGAGAAAGCCGTAGAAGCGTTCGAAACCGCGCCCGCTCGGCCAGTTCCGCTTCGTCGCCGCCATGTTGGTCTCGTCCAAGGGCGTCAGATGCCACTTGCCGACGGCATAGGTGTTGTAACCGCGCTCGCTGAGGACTTCGGCGACCGTCGCCGTCTCGAAGGGGATGTGGCCGTTGGATCCGGGAAACCCCATCGCCAATTCGGTGATGCAGCCCATACCGACAGTGGTGTGGTTGCGTCCTGTCAACAACGCCGCACGGGTCGGCGAACACATCGAGGTCGTATGAAATTGCGTGTAGCGCAGCCCGTTGTCGGCCAACCGCTTCATCGTGGGTGCCTCGACGGGGCCGCCGAACGAGTCGAAGGTGGCGAAGCCGACATCGTCCCACACGATGAACAACACATTCGGCGACCCTTCAGGCGCCTTCGGCTGCTCGTAGGGAGCCCAGTCGGGCACCGAATCACGGATGTCGAGGTTGACGACCCCCCTGAATGGCGTGCTCATCGGTTCCAGCGGGCCTTGACGTCCTCGGCGAAGGATTCGTAGTCGCGAAGGGGCAGCATCTCCTCGATCTCCATGATGTGGCGCATGGGCATCACACCCAGCGCAAGCCGGTCGATGTCATCGTGGGAATCGACATCGAGGATCATCACCACCCGGCGTTGGCCGGCAACCTTGTACAGGGCCCGGATCTTGCCGTGCGATTTGGCCGCCAACGCGCTCTCGGCCTCCTTCTCCCAGAGGTCCCACAACTCGTCCTCGTCGATGCGGGTGTGATCGACCTTCACTTTGGCGAAGAACAACATCAGCGGGTCCTCTCTGCGGATTTGATGGGGGAGAAGGTGGCGGCACGCCGATCACACGTCTTGGTAGCCGCCCTGAACCCAGGACAGCACCAGCCGGGAAAATCCCACGGGGTCGTCCTGATACGAAAAGTGGCCGCAATGGCCGAAGACCTCAAGCCGGCTCCGTGGCATGCGCTGATTCAGACGGTGCGCGTTGTCCAGCAGCAGGAACTGATCCAGGTCACCCCAGAAGATCTGCGTCGGAACCTGCAGGTCCTCCAGATGGGGGTCCACCGTGGCAAGGTTCTCGGGGTAGGTCTTGAACCAGTGCGTGATCGGGCCGATCCGCCCGTCATAGGACGCGATGTAGTCGGCGACTTCTTGGTAGCTGGGCGCATAGTTCACACAGGCCAGGCGGTAGGCGCCGGCGACGAATGCCTGGGCCCCGGCGACCCGGAACATCATTCGCCAGAAAGCCGAGTCAACCGCCTTGTTGATGATGCTTCCATTGGCGGTCGGAAGAATCCCGGGGCCGTCACCGATGATCAGGCTCGCCAGTGAGTTCGTTCGGTGGCCGGCCCGGTGGATGGCGTAGTGCAATGCCGCGGCCATGCCGACGTCGGGGCCGACCATGTGGACGTCGGTGAGATCGAGTTGCCGCACGAACTTCTCCAGGAAGCGACTCTGGGCATCGAAGCTCATGAACTCCATGCCACCTGCGCTGCGCCCGAAGCCCGGAAGGTCCAACGCCACCAGACGGCAGTGCCGGCCCAGCGTCTCCCACACCTGGTCGAAGCACAGGATGCTCTGCGGCAGGGGCGAGAGCAGCAGAACGGTCGGACCGTCCGACAACCCGCCCCGCGCGACGCGCACCTTCACCCCGTCGACGTGTTCGAAGGACAGGTCCATGGTGATCCCGCCCGCCGTCGGCGCGGGAGCGCCGGCACCCTTTCTTCGAACCCTGCGAATCTCGCGGTACTCCGGCGTCGCGGCGAGCAATACCCCGGTGTTGAGCGCACCGAAAACACCGATGGGGTTCCGCTCAACCGTCATGTGTTCGGCCTATGCGCGAGCCTGATAACCATTTGAGTAATCCTGCCTCCCGAGCGCCGAGGGTTCAGTGTCTGAAAGAACACTGATCTCCGCCGGTGGTGTGTCGGGCAACAGCGGGTCGGGGCACCCGTCGCACCACAGCGAACCGGATGGCGGATCCGCCAGATTCGTGAGACACGCGGGCGGTTAAATTCCGCCAAAGCAGCGCTGCCCCAGGAACGTCTAGCTGATCTTTATGAGCGTGAACAGATGTCGCTCATGGACATTGCTGCCACTGTCGACGTCAGCCGGACAACCATCGAATGTCTCGCCCGCGATTACGGCCTCCCGATACGTGAACCGGGCGGACGATCACGTACAACCGTCGACCGGGAATGGCTCTACGAGCAATACGTCAACAATCGTCGAACGCTCCCTGATCTCGCTGCCGAGGCTGGCATGAGTGCGGCGAACATGGCCCGCTGGGAGCAGGCCATTTTCTGGTTCGAGACCGCTGTGAGCGATCCCGCCGGACAACGCGGCCGATCGGGGGTGGTGGAGAACCAGGCCTTTTCGACATGGCTG
Source organism: Actinomycetes bacterium (assembly GCA_022600695.1). Classification (GTDB taxonomy): domain Bacteria; phylum Actinomycetota; class Actinomycetes; order Mycobacteriales; family Mycobacteriaceae; genus Mycobacterium. The sequence goes on from JAHZJY010000380.1 coordinate 11,530, forward strand.
CCGCGCAAGCATCTGGCGTTGTGCTACTTCCAGATCGGGGACTATGACAACTCGTTGCGGCACAACCGACTCGCGCAGTCCTACTGCCCTGACCCCGCTTGGTTGATCCAGGGCCTATGAGAGTCTTGCGGCCCACGTCGTGGGCAAGGAAGGCTCGACAGGATCATGGCGACAAGGAAATGGCACAACCCCGAGCAGGTCGTGCGCAAGTTGATGACGGCCGATCGGCTGCTGGCCGAGGGCAAGGACACCGCGGCGGTATGTCGCGAGCTGGGTGTCTCCGAGGCCACCTATCACCGCTGGCGCAACCAGTTCGGCGGCTTGAAAGCCGAGGACGCGAAAAGGCTCAAAGAACTCGAGCGCGAGAACTCCAGCCTCAAGAGGCTGTTGGCCGAGGCCGAGTTGGAGAAGGCTGCGCTCAAGGAGATCGCGCGGGGAAACTTTTAGGCCCGAGTCGCCGGCGGGCGGCTGTTCACCACCTCCAGCGGGTGCTGGGGGTCAGCGAACGGTTCGCCTGCCGCGTCACCGGGCAGCACCGCGCTACCCAACGCCATGAACCGGTCTCGAGCACTCCCGCCGATCCTGACGCCGCCCTGCGGGGCTGGCTGCGCTAGTACGCCAAGGACCATCCGCGCCGTGGTTTCCGGCCGGCCTACCACGATGCCCGCGGTGAAGGATGGATCGTCAATCACAAGAAGGTTCAACGTCTGTGGCGTGAGGAAGGGTTGCGCGTTCCTCAGCGGCGCCGCCGTAAACGTCACGGCACCTCGACCGCCTCCGACGTGCCGGCCGCTGATGCCCCCAACCGGGTCTGGGCGGTGGACTTCCAGTTCGACTCCACCACCGACGGGCGCCCGGTCAAGATCGCCACCGTCATCGACGAACACACCCGCGGGTGCCTGGGTGGTCTGGTCGAGCGCACTATCACCGGCGAGGACCTCAGCGCCGAACTCGACCGCGTCGCCGCCCAGCGTGGCCGCTACCCAGCCGTCCTGCGATGCGACAACGGACCCGAATTGGCCTGCAACGCCATGGCCGCCTGGGCCGACGGCGAACTCGGCCTGCACTTCATCCCGCCCGGCCAGCCCTGGCGCAACGGCTACGTCGAGTCGTTCAATTCATCCGCGACGAATGCCTCAACATCAACAGCTTCTGGTCACTGGCCCACGCCCGTGTCGTCATCAGCGACTGGAAACACGACTGCAACCACCACCGGCGGCACTCATCGCTGGGATACCAACCACCAGCCCGCTACGCTGCCACCTGCACCCACTGAACGACTCTCTTCCGTCGTGGACTACTTCACGGGGTCCGGTCACCACCCCGATCCTGCCGCTGGCACCCAATCACGTTTGACGGGGTAATCAGACTCGCCGCGACAGGTCATTTCAGCGCATCGGTAAACGTCTTCTGAATCCGGCGATTGATCAGCCGTAACGGAATTCCACCCGACACCTGCTGGCGTTCGGCGAGCGCCGTGAGGTCATTGAAGATCACCCGCGCCGTGCCGTCCGCGTCCTGCAAGATCAACAGCTTCTGGCAGAAAGCGTCCAAGCCCAGAGTCGGTGCTGACGCCATCGCCTTCCCGCCGGGGCCTGGGCTGCCCCATAGGATCAGCTCGGTCGGTTCGAGATCGACGCCCCACTTCTTCGACCGGGCCGCGAAGTCGAGCTCCCCGAACACCACGGTGTCCGACTCGGCGGTGACTGCATCGAGCATCCGCTGTTTCGTCTCGGTGAAGTCGTACGGGCTGATCAGGGTGATCAATCCTGGTTGCGACATGGTGTCCAACGGAAGGTCTGTGACCGCGCTCGCCGCAATACCGGTCAGAGCCCGGGCAAAGGCGGCGTCATAGAGCGTGCGGGCGGGTGAGTCGTTGGCGAGATCAAATCGCCGAGCGAGGTAGTTAAAATTGTTATAGGTGATCGCAGCGGTTCCGTTGCTCTGGTTCTCGTAGGCGAGCACCCGCAGAGGGAGGTCGATGGCCGCCATTCGGTTCTCTGCGAGGATTGCGGCCTCGACCTCTGACTCTGACCAGATCAGAACGTGTGACGGAGGCATCGGCGAACCGGCCTCAGCGGCCAGCCGTGAGTGGTCGATGTCGACGATCACCTCCGCAGCAGGATCAGCGCGGACGTTGGCATAGACCTGATCGAACAACCCGTCCGGCCCGATGTAGCGCTCCGCGGCGATCTCCTCACCGTCCCGGCTGCATCCGGTAATGATGCCGATGATGGTGACGAACAGCGCCGGTAGGGCCAGGGCCGTCGACTTCATTTGAACCACCTTTGCAAGCTCAGCTCAGCTCGAGGAGCTATGGCTAGGGCGACCGTGCTCGTCGTACAACAATAATAATTAAAAGCCTGGGGATTTAGACGCCCCGAAGTACCGGCGCCTCACCTCACAGCCGCAAGGTTACGCGCTAAGTACCGTCATTAACCCGTATCAAAGAAGGGGTGATGCGATGACCGGCGACTATGAGCAACAACTCGTAATCTGGGCGCACACGTACAAGGCTTACGAGCGATTCGCCAGCACCCCACACCACATCGAAGCCTGCCTAGCCCCAGTCCTGCAGGAATGGGAACGCAACCGCCGGGTACCGGAATGGGCGGGTGTGGACTTGCTACGAGCCTGGGCATTTTGCTGCGTCCGCTCACACCACTTCGATGACTGGGAGCCACTGCTGGTTGCATACCCACAAGTCGGGGCTATCGCCGACGCTATCCGCAACCATCCGTCGGCTAGAAAAGACGATATTCCGCCACCGGCCGAGCAGATCGATCTGAATCGTTACTACCTCGACTTCGCGCTCGGATCGAAGTTTGAGCGCTTTGGTTTATGGGCGCCGGCGCGGGTAGACGGTAAGCACCGTTTCGCTGTTGTCCATGAGCCTGACGGGTACACCAATCATGTTGGTTTGGCTGGTGAAGTCTCGCGGCTACAGTTCGAACATCCCGGCACGAATATCTTTGTCGGTGGATGGGCAGATCACCGTCCCGAGTACCTGGGCCTGGACTACTGGCCGCTGGGACTGATTACGCCAGACGATTTCCATATCGGCTTTCGGCACCGCAACGGGTTGCCCAACCCCGAGTCGCGGCAGGCATTGGGCTACGCCAAGGCTCGTCTGAAGTCCGCGAGCATTGACCCAGGCGGCAAAACAACCACCCAGTGAGTACGTACCGGCCGTCAAAAGACAGACCGAAAAGGGGAGAGTGGTTAGCTCAGCTAGATGCGCGGTCGGTCCAACGGACTTGGTTAGGAAGTGCAGTCTCTAGCGAGAAATTTGCCGGTGCAGAATCGCGAGAATCGCGGCAAAAAGCCTGATATAGATCACGATAAGTGCAGCGGAAATCGAGAACCTACAGGGTTTGTCGAGATGCAGTGAAGATTGACAAAGCGCACTTCGTTGTTGAACAACGTAGCGCGGCTCTGATAGGTGTTTGCGGCCGTTTCCCCTGGTGGTGATGGGTTTTGGTGTCGGCGGCTTTGTCAAAGTAGCGGTCAATCTAGGTCGCCAGGCGGTTTTCAAACGTTGTGACGAAATTGAGACGGCCTGAACTGCTGCAACGGCGATCGTGCCCCACGGGCGAGGGCGGTTGGGTGCGTTGGTAGTCCGCTGACGTGCCGCTCGTATCCAGCACATTTTCGAAGGAGTGAAGTTTCGTCACGGCCCTCGTCGAACGCTGGTTTAGGGGACTGACCGACAAAGCATTGCGGCGCGGGGTCTTTCGATCGGTACCTGACCTGATCGCCTCCATCCAGGAGTGCATCGATGCCCACAACGAAAACCCCCGACCCCATGTCTGGACCGCGACGGCCGACTCCATCCTCGCCAAGGTCGCCCGCGGACGGATCGCTCTCGAAAAAGTCAGCTAAATGCCGGACACACCACTAGGTACTGGCGCGCCGTGCCCTTCATAAGTAACGTCGCCTGGAGGTGTTCGACGCGCTGCGCTCATGTAGCACGCTATGTGCTACCGTGTTTGTTATGAACGTCATTGGGGTTCGCGAGTTGCGGCAGAATGCCAGCAAATACCTGGCACGCGTCGAAGCTGGTGAGGAGCTGTCGGTGACGATGCGGGGTCGCCTGGTCGCGCGGCTGGTTCCGGTCACCGCGACTGACCGCACTCGAGACGGCCTCATTGCCAACGGTTCCCTGAAGCCGGCGCGCCGCCGTGGCGGCCTCGCATCCATCGACACCGGGAGTCTGCCTCGGCGGAACCTAAGCGCGGTCCTGGCCGAGGTACGCGAGGACCGGTGATCTATCTCGATACCTCGGCATTGGTGAAGCTGATCGTCCAGGAGGCTGAGTCGGCCGATCTTCGGCGGTGGCTGGCTGACGCCGATGATCGTGACCACGTGACCAGTGCAGTCGGCCGCGTCGAGCTGATGCGGACCGCTCTTCGCAGTGGGGATCCCGAGATCGTCGCCGACGCTCGACGCATGCTGGATGAAGATCTAGACATTCTTACGGTTACCGACGAAGTGATCGAGACGGCTGAAACGATCGGACCAGAGTCGCTACGTTCGCTCGACGCCATCCATCTCGCATCCGCAGCCCAACTCACTGACGCACTTACCGCGATAGTGGTCTACGATCACAGGCTCATCGAGGGCTGCCGCGATCTCGACTATCCAATCGAAAGCCCCGGGGCCGCACGATAGCGCGCCTGAGCCGGTCCTCCTCGCTAGGAATGCGAGTCTGCATTCGGCTCCGGAGCCGAAAAAGTTCTCGATCGCCCTCCCTAATCGCTTCTACGTCTTCGGCGGCGTAGCGCGATCAACTGACCGCTTCAGGAGGTTATCGACCACTGTGTGCCTGCGTTGCTTGGCCACGATCGGCTCTCGCAAAAGGTTCCTAACGTGAAGGGCAGAAGCTGGCCTGACTATGCATTTGCGGTCGCGGATGTGCTTGAAAGGTGCGGCGAGTGATTGGGGTCTGGACATCACGTCCGGACCGCTCCCCAAGACTGGGGCATTCCAACGGACTATGAGTGCAGTGACGTGGACCCCGGCCCCAAAAAATGTGTTGACCTGTTGTTTTGCAGCGAAGATTGACAGGCCTCCGAGACACGCCGATCTTTTGTCAAAGTAGCCCGGCGATTCCTGTCAATCTTTCCTGCATCTCGACAGTTGTCGAGATGCAACGAAGATTGACGAAGAACGCCTGGTAGTTAAACAATCGTCAGCGCTTGGGGTAGTCGGATCGGCGTGTCTCAACAGCAACCGCAGTGGCACTGAGGCTAATTACAGACAGCAGCAGCCGCTGTCCAGCAGCAGAAGAGCGGGTTCGTGAGACTGCCGCCCGCGCCTCGTAGACGTGCCCGGGGCACTGTTGGGCGACGGCCACCGAATTCATCCGCGCGCGCCCCGCTTCCAAGGCGCGCGATTATGGACTGAGCAGGATGCGGGAACCGTCAGGGCGTTTCACTGACAGTTCCAGCTCTCCGCCGGTCGCTTCGACGTACTTGCGGAGAGTGTCCACTCGGCTGGTGCCCAGTTCGCCACATTCCATCTGCGACACGCGGTTCTGCCCGACTCCGATCACCTTCGCCAGGGTGGTCTGGGTGAATCCGGCGTCCTCGCGCAGCTCGCGGAGCCGGTACTGCGCTGCCTCCAGCTCCATCGCAGCTTTGATTTGGTCAACGCGGTCGCGGTTGATGGGACGGCGCTTGCGCCAATCATCGAGCGTGGTCATCGCTTCTTGTCCTTCCGTGTTTTGGATTTCTTGCGTGCGGTGGTTGTGGTGTTGTCGTGGAGGTCTTTTCGCAACCGGTCCTGATGCTCGGTGAGCAGGTCGTCAGCGATGGGGATGTTCGTGCCGTACCACTTTGACCAGTTCCCGGCCTTGTCTCCGGCGACCAGCATGATCGCCCGCGACTGGATGTCGAAGGCGAACAGTGCCCGCATGTAGACGCCGCCCGTGGTGGGCCTGGGGCGCAGCTCTTTCATGTTCGGGTGCCTCGACCCTTCAAGGGTGTCGATGAACGGTCGGCCCGCCGTGGGCCCGTGTTCCTCCAGGTACTCCAGTGCTGCGAATAGATGCTCGAACTCCTCCTCGTTGAGGCTGCCCACCCATGCGTCGATGAGAGTCGTGTCCACCTCCCACTTCCGCGCACCCGCATAGTATCAGTAATAACTGATAGCAGCTAGAGCTGATTCATTGCGTTCAACTGGATCGCGCCGGTGAGCTAGCTAGGAAATGCAGCGCTTCGTGAGACAAATGCCGGTGCAGCGGCGGCGAGACAAACGAGAGAAGCGCAGTTCAACGCGACGTACTGGTGCAGTCAGAAATGAGAACCTACA
>JAHZJY010000381.1 GCA_022600695.1 Actinomycetes bacterium
GATTGTCTGGTCGGCGTCGGCGCGCAGCAATTCCGGATCGGCACCGCGGAAGCCGAACACCGCCTGATTGGGATCACCGGCGAACATCGCCACGTCGGCCCCGGCGGCCAGCACCCGAACCAGTTCGGCGGCCTGCGGATCGAGGTGCTGCGCATCGTCGACCAGCAACAGCCGAACCCGGGAGCGCTCGGCAGCCAGCAACTCCGGATCGACGGCCAGCGTCTCCAGCGCCGCGCCGACCAGTTCGGCAGCGCCGAGCGCGGGAACCGTTGCCTGGGGTGCGGCGGTGCCGACCGAGGCGCGCAACAGCATGACCTGTTCGTACTGAGCGGCGAACCGGCCCGCGGCCACCCACTGCGGCCGGCCGGACGTTCTGCCGATCCGCTGCAGACCCGCCGGGTCGATACCGCGCTCGGCACAGCGGGCCAGCAGGTCCCGCAGCTGGGTGGCGAATCCGGCGGCCGACAGCGCCGGACGCAGCTCGCGCGGCCAGGCCCCGGCCCCGTCGGAGATATCGCCGTCCAGCAGTTCCCGGATGACGCCGTCCTGCTCAGCACCGGTGACCAGGCGAGGCGGCGGATCACCGGCCCGCTCGGCGGCCTTGCGCAGCACCGCGAACGCGTAACTGTGTAACGACCGGACCAGCGGCTCGCGCAGGACCGGCAGATCCGCCGCGGTCTCGCCGAGCAGCCGCGCGGTCAGCGCACCGCGGGCGGTGGCGGCCATCCGGCCGGACCCGGTGAGCAGCAGTACCGACTCCGGGTCGAGCCCGCCGGCGATATGTGTCGCGGCGGCCTCGAACAGCAGGCTGCTCTTACCGGTGCCCGGCCCGCCCAGCACCCGAACCGTTGTCATGCGGCCATGAGACCACGACGGTCCGACAGATCCCGGCCCCGCTCACCGGCTACAGGTCGAAGACCTGACCCGGCCGCGACACCGTTGCCGACCAGCCGAACTCCCGACCCAGCCGCCGGCGCAGGGTGTCGGCCGGCTGGGGTTCGCCGTGCACCACGAACACCTGCCGGGGCGGCGAGGTGAACCCGCCGGCCCAGCGGATGAGTTCGTCGGCATCGGCATGGGCGGACAGCATTTTCAGGTTCGCGACGTGCGCGTTGACCGGAATCCATTCGCCGTGGATCTTGACCTCCCGGTCCCCGGCGGCGATCGAGGCCCCGCGGGTGCCCGGAACCTGATAGCCGGTCAGCACGATGGTGTTGCGCGGATCCGGCGCGAACGCCTTGAGGTGGTGCAGGATCCGTCCGCCGGTGGCCATCCCGCTGGCCGAGATGACGATCTTGGGCTCCCGACCCGCCGAGATCGCCCGGGACTGCTCGGCGTCGCGGGTGTAGGTGGCCATGGCGCACATGCCCTCGTACACCTCCGGCGCCAGCCGGTGATCACGCTGGTGGGTGCGCAGCAGTTCGCTGGTGTTGATCGCCATCGGGCTGTCCAGGTACACCGGGACAGCCGGGAGCCGGCCGACGGAGTGCAGCCGCCACAGGTAGTACAGCAGCGCCTGGGCCCGGCCCACCGCGAACGCCGGGATCACCACCGTGCCACCACGCAGCACCGTCGCGGTGACGATCTCCTCCAGTGCGGTCGCCGGATCGGTCGGCTCGTGCCGGCGGTCGCCGTAGGTCGACTCCATCACCAGGTAGTCCGCGGCCGGCACCGGCTCCGGATCGAACATCAGCGGGTCGTCGTAGCGGCCCAGGTCGCCGGTGAAGACAATCCGGCGGCCGTGCCAGGCCAGGTCGACGGTGGCCGCCCCGAGGATGTGCCCGGCGCGCCGGAATGTCACCGCCGGCCCGCCGTCGAACACGTCGAATTCCTTACCGAACGACCGACTGTTGAACAACTCGATGGCGCGCCCGGCGTCCGCGCTGTCATAGAGCGGCAGCGCCGGGTGGTGCCGGGTGGCCCGGTGCCTGTTCAGGAACGCTGCGTCGCGCTCCTGCAGGAAGGCGCTGTCGCGCAGGATGATCTCGGCGACCGACGCGGTGGCCGCGGTGCACAGGATCGGCCCGTTGAAACCGTCCCGCACCAACCGTGGCAGATATCCGGTGTGATCGAGGTGGGCGTGGGTCAGCACGACGGCGTCGATACCCGACGGGTCCACCGCCAGACGTTCCCAGTTCTGCTCACGAAGGTTCTTCACCCCCTGGAACAGACCGCAGTCCACCAGGATTCGCCTGCTGCCGCTTTCCAGTAGGTGTTTGGAACCGGTGACCGTGCCGACCCCACCCAGGCTGCGCAACGTGACCGAATCCATCCTGGCAGCATAGGGCGGGTGATCCACGGTCTTCACCTGAACCGCTTCGGCCCGCCGGGCGCCGGCCGGGTCCTGATGATCCACGGGCTGACCGGGTATGGCCGGCGGTGGCACACCCTGGCCGCCCGGCACCTACCCGAGATCGCCGTGCTGGCACCGGATCTGATCGGGCACGGCCACTCGACATGGTCGGCACCCTGGACGATCGAGGCCAATGGCACCGCCCTGGCCGGCCTGATCGAGGACGAGGCCGACGGCCCGGTCCTGGTGGTGGGCCACTCGTTCGGCGGTGCGGTCGCGCTGCACCTGGCGGCGGCCTGCCCCGACCTGGTCTCCGGGCTGGTGCTGCTGGATCCCGCCGTGGGCCTCGACGGTCAGTGGATGCGGGAGGTCGCCGAGGCGGCGATGGACTCCCCGGACTACACCGACCCCGCCGAGGCGCGCACCGAGAAGGCAACCGGCGCGTGGGCGGATGTGCCGCCGGCCGAATTGGACGCCGAGTGCGAGAACCATCTGGTCGCACTACCGAACGGCCGGTACGGCTGGCGGGTCTGCCCACCGGCGATGATGTCCTACTGGAGCGAACTCGCGCGCGATATCATGTTGCCGCACAACGGAACCCCGACAACCCTGGTGCGCGCGGAGTTCAGCGAACCGCCGTATGTGACCGAGGCGCTGATCGACGGCCTGGAGGGCCGGCTTGGTGAGGACTTCACCCTGGTGGAGTTCGGCTGCCGACACATGGTTCCGCTGGCCGATCCGGCCGCGACCGCCGTCGTGATCCGCGACATGCTGGGGTGAGATGGCCCGGATCACCGAGGGACAGGTGGAAACGGTGCGGGCCCTGGTGGCAGCGATCCCGCCGGGCCGGGTCACCAC
>JAHZJY010000382.1 GCA_022600695.1 Actinomycetes bacterium
GGTGATGTACGACATCCCTAGCCGTGACGATGTCGCCAAGGTCGTGGTGACCAAGGAGACCGTGCAGGACAATGTGCTGCCGACGATCGTGCCGCGCAAACCCTCGCGCGCCGAGCGCCGCGACAAGAGCGCATAGGCTCGACCCCGCCGCTGCCTGCTCCCCCCTCCCCGCGAGCAGACGCAAAAGTCCCCGACACGCCGTCGGTTCGGGGCGGTTTGCGTCTGTTCGGCGGTCAGGTGACGCGATCGGGGCGACTGTAGACGTTCATCGACTCACCCCGCAGGAAGGCCACCAGGGTCAGACCGGATTCGGTGGCGAGGTCGACGGCCAGTGACGAGGGCGCCGAGACCGCTGCCAGTATCGGGATACCGGCCATCACCGCCTTCTGGGTCAGCTCGAACGATGCCCGGCCACTGACGAGTAGCACGGAGCCTGCCGTTGGTACTCGCCCGGATTCCAGGGTCCAGCCGATCACCTTGTCGACTGCGTTGTGCCGGCCGATGTCTTCGCGGACCGCCAGCATGGTCCCGTCGACCCTGAACAGGGCGGCACCATGCAGACCACCGGTGGCGCTGAAAATCCTCTGGGCCGAACGTAACTGGGCGGGCATCGCGATCAAGTTGGCGGCGAGCACGGTCGACGGGTCGTCGCCGGGGGAGTGCCGGCTGGCCAATCTGACCGCATCCAGCGACGCCTTACCGCACACCCCGCATGACGAGGTCGTATAGACGTTGCGGACGACGGATTCCGGCACCTGCAGACCCGTGCGCAGCGTCACGTCGAGCACGTTGTAGCTGTTGACGCCATCGGTCTGGGCTCCGCGGCAGTACTGCACGGCTACCACATCATCGCGTTCGGCGATCACCCCCTCGGTCAGCAGAAAGCCCTGTGCCAGTTCGAAATCCGATCCAGGTGTGCGCATCGTGACGGCGACCGGGGACCCGTTGACCCTGATCTCCAGAGGTTCCTCGACCACCACGGTGTCGACCCGTTCGTCGCCGGCCCCACCGGTGAGGTGGTAGACCCGTCGCCGCGCCGTCACCCGGCCCATCGGCTCAGCCCTTCTCCAGTCGGATGACGATGGCCTTCGACACCGGGGTGTTCGATCCAACGGCGACGTGATCCAGCGGAACCAGTGGGTTGGTTTCGGGGTAGTAGGCGGCGGCATTTCCCACCGGGGTCGGATAGGGCACGACCAGGAAATCCTCGGCACGCCGCTGGCGGCGGTCCTCACCGAACTCGGAGATCAGGTCGACCCGGTCGCCCGCTTTGAGTCCGAATGCGGTGATATCAGCCGGATTGACGAAGACGACGCGGCGGCCTCCGCTGACACCACGATAGCGATCGTCGAGACCGTAGATGGTGGTGTTGTACTGGTCGTGGCTGCGCAGCGTCTGCAGAATCAGGCGGCCCGGCGGGACCGGAACCCACTGCAGCGGACTGGCCGCGAAGTTGGCTTTGCCAGTGGCGGTGGGGAATTTCCGGGAGTCCCGCGGCGGGTGCGGGAGTCCGAATCCGTCGGGCGCGCGGACCCGGCGGTTGTAGTCCTCGCAGCCGGGGATCACCGTCGCGATATCGTCGCGGATGGTGTCGTAGTCGGCAGCGAAACGTTCCCAGTTCACCGGGTGCCGCGGTCCGAGCAGGCGGCGGGCCAGCCCGCAGATGATCGACACTTCGCTGCGTACCTGATCGCCGGGTGGGGGCAGGCTTCCCCGGGACAGGTGCACCATAGACATCGAATCCTCTACTGACACCACCTGTTTGCGTCCGCCGACGATATCGCGATCGGTGCGCCCCAGGGTTGGCAGGATCAGTGCTGTCCGACCGTGGATCAGATGGCTGCGGTTGAGCTTGGTGGACACTTGGACGGTCAGGGCGCAGTTGCCCAGTGCCCTCTTGGTGATGTCGGTATCTGGGGTGGCCGAGGCGAAGTTGCCGCCCATGGCAAAGAACACCGATGCCCGCCTGTCCCGCATGGCGCGGATCGCGTTGACGGTGTCGAACCCGTGTCGACGCGGAGCGCTGATCCCGAACCGGGTCTCCAGTGCGTCGAGGAAGGAGTCCGGAACCTTCTCCCAGATGCCCATGGTGCGGTCGCCTTGGACGTTGGAATGGCCGCGCACCGGGCACACCCCCGCTCCGGGCTTGCCGATCATGCCGCGAAGCAGCAGGACGTTGGTGACCTCGGCGATGGTGGCCACCGCGTGGGTGTGCTGCGTGAGGCCCATCGCCCAGCACACAATGGTGCGCCGGGACGTCGCCAGCATCCCGGCCACGCGACGTAGCTGGGACTCGGTGACTCCGGTGGCCGCCAACACGGTGTCGAGTTCGACGGCGCGGGCAGCGGCGGCGTACTCGTCGAAGCCGTCGCAGTGATCGGTGATGAAATCGACGTCCACGACGCTGCCGGGGGCCCGGTCATCCGTCTCCAGAAGCAACTTGGCCAGCCCGCGGAACAGTGCCATGTCCCCGCCGAGGCGGATCTGGACGAACTCATCAGCCAACGGCACGCCGGCGCCGAGCACGCCGCGAGCCGTCTGCGGATCCTTGAACCGGATCAGACCGGCCTCCGGCAGTGGGTTCACCGCGATGATCCTCGCCCCGTTGGCCTTGGCCTCCGTCAGCACCGAGAGCATGCGGGGATGGTTGGTCCCCGGGTTCTGGCCCGCGATAACGATCAGGTCTGCCTGCGCGATATCGGCAACGCTGACCGACCCCTTCCCAACCCCGATGGACTCCACCAACGCTGCGCCCGAGGACTCGTGGCACATATTCGAGCAGTCCGGCAGGTTGTTCGTGCCGAAGCTGCGGACCAGCAACTGATACAGGAATGCCGCCTCATTGCTGGTGCGACCCGAGGTGTAGAACACCGCTTCATCCGGGTTGGTGAGGGCGTTCAGGTGCCCGGCGATCAGGTCGTAGGCATCGTCCCAGCCGATCGGCCGGTAGTGGGTGTCTCCGGGGCGCAGCACCATCGGTTCGGTCAAGCGCCCCTGCTGGGAGAGCCAGTACTCCGGGCGGTCGGCCAGATCGGCCACCGAGTGCCGGGCGAAGAACTCGCCGGTGACTCTGCGGCGGGTGGCTTCCTCGGCCACCGCCTTGGCGCCGTTCTCGCAGAACTCCGCCGACTTGCGTCCGCCCTGTTCCTCGGGCCATGCGCATCCCGGACAGTCGAAGCCGTCGCGCTGATTGACCCGCCTCAGCGTCTGCGCGGTTCGAACGACGCCCATCTGGGCGAGGCTGCGCCGCAGCGCCACCAGCACGGCGGGCACTCCCGCAGCGACCGTCAGTGGCGCTCCCGCCGAGACCGCATGTTCGTCGTACTCGCCACTGGCGTTCCCGGCACCGCCCATGCGCCCAATCTAGCCAGTTGCCGAACCCGCTGATTGCAGTCCGGCCGCATTCCACTCGTGACGGCGGCGTAACACGTTCGGCATCCGGGGTTCCTACCTTGATCCCGTTACCTGCCCTCCGGACAAGCGGGGGCGTCAGGGTAGGTCGAGAGGAACTCAATTGAGCGGGAACACGGTCCGTCTGCAGGCGATCAACAATGTTGAGGCCTACATGCCTCCGGCGATCAGCTTCGATCCGGCGGAGGCCCCCGGAGAAGTCTTCGGATCCAATGTCTTCACCCTTGCCGAGATGCGGTTGCGGTTGCCGAAGTCGGTGTACAAGTCGGTCGTCGCCACCATCGAGAGGGGCGCCAAGCTGGATTCGGCCGTCGCCGATGCCGTCGCCTCGGTCATGAAGGACTGGGCGCTGTCGCGGGGCGCCACCCATTACGCCCACGTCTTCTACCCGATGACCGGCCTGACCGCCGAAAAACACGACAGTTTCCTCGAGCCGGTCTCCGACGGCCAGACGCTGGCCGAGTTCGCCGGAAAGACCCTCATCCAGGGCGAACCGGATGCCTCCAGCTTTCCGTCCGGCGGGCTGCGCAGCACCTTCGAGGCTCGCGGGTACACCGGTTGGGACGTCACCAGCCCCGCCTACATCCTGGAGAACCCGAACGGCAACACACTGTGCATACCGACGGTCTTCGTCTCGATGACCGGCGAGGCGCTGGACTACAAGACCCCGTTGCTGCGCAGTCAGCAGGCGATGGGCACTCAGGCCGAACGAATCCTGACGCTGTTCGGGCACCGCGACTTCGGCCGCGTTGTGTCGTTCTGTGGACCCGAGCAGGAGTACTTCCTGATCGACCGGCATTTCTTCCTCGGTCGGCCCGATCTGATCAACGCGGGACGGACCCTGTTCGGCTCCAAACCACCTAAAGGGCAGGAGTTTGACGACCACTACTTCGGGTCCATCCCCGAGCGGGTACTGGGCTTCATGATGGACACCGAGCGCGAGCTGTTCAAACTGGGTATTCCGGCCAAGACCCGGCACAACGAGGTCGCTCCCGGGCAATTCGAGATCGCGCCGATGTTCGAGCGCGCCAATATCGCCGCTGATCACCAACAGCTGCTGATGACGGTCTTCAAGACGATCGCCAAGAAGCACGGTATGGAATGTCTGTTCCACGAGAAGCCGTTCGCCGGGGTCAACGGATCCGGGAAGCACGTGAACTTCTCCATGGGCAATGCCGAGTTCGGCAGCTTGCTGGTTCCCGGCGACACGCCCCACGAAAACGCGCAGTTCCTGGTCTTCTGCGCGGCGATCATCCGGGCGGTGCACAAGTTCGCCGGCCTGTTGCGGGTGTCGGTGGCCTCGGCCACCAACGATCACCGGCTGGGCGCCAACGAGGCTCCGCCGGCGATCATCTCGATATTCCTCGGGGACCAACTCGCCGACGTCTTCGATCAGATTGCCAAGGGTGCGGCCACATCGTCCAAAGGCAAGGGCACCATGATCATCGGTGTCGACACCCTGCCGCACCTGCCCACCGACCCGGGGGACCGCAACCGCACCAGTCCGTTCGCCTTCACCGGCAACAGGTTCGAGTTCCGGGCGCCGGGATCGGGCCAGACCATCAACGTGCCGATGATCGTCCTCAACACGATCATGGCCGACTCACTGGACCACATCGCCACCGCATTGGAAAAGGCAGTCGGCTCCGGAGTCGATTTCGACTCCGCGGTGCAGACACTGCTCACCGACATCATCACCGAACACGGAGCAGTGGTGTTCAACGGGGACGGCTACTCGGAGAACTGGCAGATCGAGGCCGCCGACCGGGGTTTGCCGAACTTCAAGACCACCCTGGACGCCGTTCCGCAGTTGATCACACCGGAGTCGGTCGAGCTGTTCGAACGCTACGGGGTGTTCACCGAGCGGGAACTGCACAGTCGCTACGAGGTGCGGCTCGAGCAGTACGCCATGACGATCGCGGTGGAGGCCAAGCTGGCGTTGGAGATCGGCTCGACGGTGATTCTGCCGGCGGCGATTCGCTATCAGACGGAGCTGGCGCAGAACGTCGCGGCCATGAAAGCGGCAGGCTTCCCGGCCCAGACGTCACTCCTGGAGCAGGTATCCGCGCCGGTGGCAGATCTCACCGGAGCGATCGCCGACCTGCGGGCCGCCCTGGCGGCCCACAGTGAGGGCAGTCTCGCCGAGGCGCTGTATGCACGCGACGAACTGCTGCCCGCGATGGCTGCCGTCCGCGCTGCCGCCGACGCGCTGGAGGGTGTCGTCGCCGACGACCTGTGGCCCCTTCCGACGTACCAGGAGATGCTGTACATCCTGTGATCTCCTCCCGTTCGGCTGGATTAGCTACCGGTCCCGACTGGGCCGGTCCCGCCGAGAAAGCCCGAACAGCCGTAGCTCCCGATCCGTCCGACTGCGGTACGACCGATACATCGGATAGCGGAGGAACCGATTCAACGCTTGCTCGCGGTCCGGCCCGTGCAGCACCGAGGCCGTCACCGGGATCTCGGTACCGCCGATCGCGACCGAGGCGTCCGGGTTCGCCAGCAGGTTCGCTGACCAGCCCGGGTGACTCTGCTGACCCCAGTTGCTACCGAGGATCAGCAATCGGTCACCGTCGCGCAGGTAGTTCAGAACGCTGGCCCGCGGTTGGCCCGACTTCCGTCCGGTCGTGGTCAACAGCAGTGTCGGTAGCGTGGCGGGGCCGAACAACGTGTACTTGCCATCGGTGGCCCGAAGAACCCGCCGGTCCAGCGGCACCAACATGCGCAGGAGCCGTGACCCCGGTCGTGACGAGGCGAAGCGGTAGGCCGGGCCGAACAGCGGCGACATGGTTTCGCGCCCCCAGTGCGATTCGGGAAACTCTGCTGACATAGCTGCCGATGATGCCCTGCCGGGGGCACAGCGGCGCAACCGAGCCCGTCGACGTTCGGGGAAACTCCTGACGGCCCGGCCCGAGCGACCTCCGATTCCCGTCGCACCTCGTCAGCCATGCGGCCGTGAACAGGTACTTTGTCTTCTATTCGACGGGCCCTCGCCACCCGGGCCGCTGTCACGGTTTTCCTAAGGAGAAGTGCAATAGGAAGTGCAATGACTCCCTCAGCGCGGACGGTGCGTCCGCGATCGGCACCGGCTCCGCTCGCCGCCGTGATCCTGGCCGGGGGGTCATCGCGGCGGATGGGGCGAGATAAAGCTGTCATGCCCCATCCCGGGACCCACCCCGGTGGGTCCGTCCTGACCATGGTGGAGCACACCGTCGCCGTACTGTCCGGGCGCTGCGCACCCGTGTTCGTCATTGCCGCCGAGCGTCAGCAGCTGCCGGAACTGGATGCCCGGGTGCTGCGGGATGAGATCGAGGGTGCCGGTCCCCTGGTGGCCACCGGCCGGGGACTGCGGGCGGCGGCAGCGGCCGGCCTGAACAGAGCGTTCGTCAGTGCGGTCGACATGCCCTATCTGTCGGTGGCCATCATCGAGGCGCTGGCCGGCTGCCGGGACGCCGATATCGTGCTGCCCTGGGACGGCCGGGACCACTATCTGGCCGCCATCTATCGGACGGCGCTGGCCGAAGATATCGACACACTGATCACCGCCGGGGCGCGCAGCATGCGCGCATTGACCGAATCGGTGGTCACCCAACGTGTCGTTGTGCCGGCAGGTCCGGCGCTGACCAATGTCAATGTCGAGTCCGACCTGCTGTGACGACTTCCCGGGTGCCGGCGGCGGGACCGGACCAAACTGTTATCTGTGTTGACAGTGTGGTTTTTGTGGTTTTTGTGGTTAAAGGGAATGGGACAGCTGTGGCCCCGTTCACACAAAAGGTGTGATCTACCCCACAGATATGACGGGCCCGTCAGCGCTTGGGGGCATCGGTGACGCCGTCTTGACCTGCGCCGAATCGGGAATACGCACCATCGTGATTGGTCTGTTATCTGACATATATTCGTATGTCATTCGCGTGACTTGCTGCAATAGCCTGCGTACCGTCGTTCTCGGCCATCGAAATGGCCGAACAATTCCAGATTAGAAACCCTGCGTGTGAGCGGGGCCGGCGACTCCAACGGACAGTCTGAACCGGCTCACCGCTGTTGTGCCAGACCTAGACGGCGCGACCCACTAGCTACCCCCGGATCGACCGCGGCACAGCCTCGGCGCACGCACGGCGAAAGGAAAGATTGTTGAAGAACGTCCGCAATACTTTGGGCAAGGCCCTCAAGATGGCTTCGGTCGCCGGAGCCATGGCCGTCGCCCCGATCACCCTCGGCGCCGGGACCGCCAATGCCGACAGCGTCAACTGGGATGCCATCGCGCAGTGTGAGTCCGGTGGCAACTGGGCGATCAATACCGGTAACGGCTACTTCGGTGGCCTGCAATTCGCCCCGGGCACCTGGTCGTCCAACGGCGGCGCCGGGATGCCGCACCATGCCTCCCGGTCCGAGCAGATCCGCATCGCGGAGAACGTTCTGCGTACCCAGGGTATCGGCGCCTGGCCGACCTGCGGTCGGCGTGGCTGACGCCTGCCGACCGAGAATTAGCGCCTGAAGAAGAGGTGGTGCCGGAGCAATCCGGCGCCACCTCTTCTCCGTTCACGGTCACGTCCCGCATGGCTGTCCCGACCCGTTCGACTGACCCGGCTGTAACGAAACCGTCCAACGGTGCGATCCACCTCACAACCGCATGTACTCGCGGCCCCGAGTCGGAAGGGACACCCGTGACCACGATCCGCAGAATCCTCACTCTCGCCGCCCTCGCACTGGGACTGGCCCTCGGGGCCGTCGCAGTGGGCAGTGGAACGGCAGCTGCGGACACCAAGGTCAACTGGGATGCCGTCGCGCAGTGCGAGTCGGGCGGCAACTGGGCCATCAACACCGGCAACGGCTACTACGGTGGCCTTCAGTTCAGCCCCGCGACATGGAAGTCCAACGGCGGAACCGGCATGCCGCACCAGGCTTCGCGCTCGGAGCAGATCCGGGTCGCCGAGAACGTTCTGCGTACCCAGGGCATCGGCGCCTGGCCGACCTGCGGCCAGAAAGCCGGCACCCCGACCTTTTCCACCGCGGTCCTGACTTCCGTCCCGGCCTCGTCGGCCCCGGGTCAGTGCCAGGGAGTGGGGCGTGGACCACTCGGACTCGTCGACTGGGGTCAGGTGTGTCTGGCCTTCACCGACCCGGGCAAGGCCCTCACGAACGCGATCGGCATCGGCTGAGCTGGGCCGACCACTCGGGTAGGTTGGCCCCATGACGGGGCGTGAGTTCGACATCATCGTGTACGGAGCGACCGGTTTTGTCGGCAAGCTGACCGCCGAGTATCTGGCACGGGCAGGTGGGAAGGCCCGGATTGCGCTGGCCGGTCGCACGCCGGCCAAGCTGGAAGCGGTGCGCGCGACGCTCGGGAAGACCGCGCAGTCCTGGCCGATCCTGGCCGCCGACGCCTCCTCGCCGGCATCGCTGCAGGAGATGGCGGCCCGCACCCGGGTGGTCATCACCACCGTGGGCCCCTACAGCCGATACGGTCTTCCGCTGGTGGCCGCCTGCGCGGCGGCCGGCACCGACTACGCCGATCTCACCGGTGAGGCGACTTTCGTCCGGCAGAGTATCGACGACTACCACAAACAGGCCATCGACACCGGGGCGCGCATCGTGCACGCCTGCGGATTCGACTCGGTGCCCTCCGATATGACCGTGTACGAGCTGTTCCGCCGGGCCCGCCAGGACGATGCCGGCGACCTGCTCGACACCAACTTCGTGCTGCGCGGGTTCTCCGGCGGGGTGTCCGGCGGCACGATCGCCTCGATGATCGAAGTGTTCCGGGCCGCATCGGGCGATCCCGACACCCGAAAGTTGCTCGAGGATCCCTACACTCTGGCCCAGGATCGCGGTGCCGAGCCGGAACTGGGCGCCCAGCCCGACCTGCCGTGGCGGCGAGGCAGGGAGATCGCGCCCGAACTGTCAGGTGTGTGGGCCGCCGGATTCGTCATGGCGATGTACAACACCCGAATTGTGCGGCGCAGCAACGCGCTGCTCGACCACGCCTACGGCCGGCGGTTCCGCTACGCCGAGTACATGAGCGTTGGTCCGTCGGTGACGGCCCCGGTCGTCTCGGCGCTGACCACCGCAGCGACGGCCGGCGCCTCCGCGCTGGGCACCCGGTTCTTCCGTTACCTGCCGCGCCGACTGGTACAGCGTCTGGCGCCCAAGCCGGGAACCGGTCCCAGCGAACAGGTTCGCGACCGGGGCTTCTACCGGGTGGAAACCTACACGACCACCAGCACCGGAGCGCGGTATGTCGCCACCATGTCCCAGAGCGGTGACCCCGGGTACAAGGCGACTGCGGTGATGCTTGGGGAGTGCGGCCTGGCATTGGCGCTGGACCGCGACAAACTACCTGAATTGTGCGGTGTGCTCACCCCGGCGGCCGCCATGGGCGATGCCCTGCTGGCCCGGTTCCCGGGTGCCGGCATCTCGCTTGATTCGGCCCGGTTGAACTGACACCGGAGACATAATCATGGCGCGGTCAGCGAGCGCTGACTACTGTCGAATCAGTTCGCTGGCAAACTCAAGAAAGTAGAACCCCAACATGGCCGGTCTCGATGACCTTTACAACCAGATCCCGGTGGCGGATATCGCCAATAAGCTCGGAGCGGACCAGGGTGAGGTGACCCAGGCGATCCACGCCCTCGTGCCCACCCTGCTCGGCAGCCTGCAGGAGAACGTCCAGGCCGAGGATATCGATTCCACGAAACTGGAGTCCGAGGTCGTCGCCGAGGGGCAAAGCGATCTGCTCACCGGCGGTGTCAATGTCGACACGATCGACGAATCCCAGGGCAATCAGTTCGTCGCCAGCCTGTTCGGCGGCAACGACACCACGAAGGTGGCCTCGGCGCTGTCCGGAGCCGGTGCCGGCGGCGGCGATCTGATCAAGCGACTGCTGCCGATGTTGGCACCGATCGTGCTGGCCTACGTGGGCAAGCAGTTCGCCCAGAACAACAATGCGGGGGCCCAGGCGCAGGCCGCGCCCGGCGGCGGTATCGCCGACATTCTCGGCAGCCTCCTCGGCGGAGCTGCCGGCGGCGGTGCTGCCGGAAACAACCCGCTGGGAAGCATCCTCGGCAGCGTGCTGGGCGGCAATCAGGGTGGCGGCCAGGGTGGCGCACTGGGCAGCATCCTGGGCGGTCTGCTCCGCGGCGGCAAGTAACGGCTTCGGGGAGGGGCGCAGGTCGGACGGCGACCTGAGCCCCACCTAGAATCGCGGGGTGCCCCCCGATCACACCCGCGCCGACACCCGCGCCGATGCCCTGCCCAAGTCGTGGGAGCCGGGCGCGGCGGAAACCGCGATCTATCAGGGTTGGGTAGATGCCGGTTACTTCACGGCCGATCCTGCGAGCGGTAAACCGCCGTACTCGATCGTGCTCCCGCCGCCCAACGTGACCGGGAGCCTGCACATGGGTCACGCCCTCGATCACACCTTGATGGACGCGCTGACCCGGCGCAAGCGCATGCAGGGTTACGAGGTGCTGTGGCTGCCCGGTATGGACCACGCCGGCATCGCCACCCAGACGCTGGTCGAGAAGAAGTTGGCGGCCGAAGGTGGCAGCAAGGAGGACCTCGGCCGAGACCAGTTCGTCGAGAAGGTTTGGGAGTGGAAACACGAATCCGGTGGCACCATCGGCGCCCAGATGCGCCGACTCGGTGACGGAGTCGACTGGTCCCGCGACCGCTTCACCATGGACGACGGGCTTTCCCGCGCGGTTCGCACTATCTTCAAACGGCTCTTCGATGCCGGCTTGATCTACCGAGCCGAACGACTGGTCAACTGGTCGCCAGTGCTGCAGACGGCGATATCGGACTTGGAAGTCAAGTACTCCGAGGTCGAAGGCGAACTGGTGTCCTTCCGGTACGGCTCGCTGGACGACTCTGCGCCGCACATCGTGGTGGCCACCACCCGCGTCGAGACCATGCTCGGGGACACCGCCATCGCGGTGCACCCCGACGATGACCGGTACCGTCACCTGGTCGGCCAGACGCTGCCGCACCCCTTCGCCGACCGCGAGATCGCCATCGTGGCCGACACCCATGTCGACCCCGAGTTCGGCACCGGCGCGGTGAAGGTCACCCCCGCCCATGATCCGAATGACTTCGAGATCGGGATGCGGCACAAGCTGCCGATGCTCTCGATCATGGACACTCGCGGCCGGATCGCCGGAACCGGAACGGTATTCGACGGTATGGACCGGTTCCAGGCGCGGGTCAAGGTACGCGAGGCGCTTGCGGAGCAAGGGCGCGTCGTTGCTGAGAAGCGTCCCTACCTGCACAGTGTTGGGCATTCCGAGCGCAGCGGAGAGGCGGTGGAGCCGCGGCTCAGCCTCCAGTGGTGGGTCAAGGTTTCTTCGATGGCCCAGGCTGCCGGGGACGCGGTGCGTGCCGGCGATATCGTCATCCACCCCGCGGGTCTGCAGCCGCGCTGGTTCGCGTGGGTCGATGATATGCACGACTGGTGCATCTCGCGTCAGTTGTGGTGGGGTCACCGGATCCCGATCTGGCACGGTCCGGATGGGCAGTCGGTCTGCGTCGGCCCCGATGAGACACCACCCGAGGGGTGGGAACAGGACCCCGACGTGCTCGACACCTGGTTCTCGTCGGCGCTCTGGCCGTTCTCCACGATGGGGTGGCCGGACCAGACGGCGGACCTCGAGAAGTTTTATCCGACAAGCGTTCTCGTCACCGGCTACGACATCCTGTTCTTCTGGGTGGCGCGGATGGTGATGTTCGGAACCTTCGTCTCCCGTGACGACGCCATCACCTCCGCCGGAAGTCGGCCGCCGCAGGTGCCGTTCGAGAACGTCTTCCTGCACGGTTTGATCCGTGATGAGCACGGCCGCAAGATGAGCAAGTCTCGCGGCAACGGGATAGATCCGCTCGACTGGGTCGAGTTATTCGGCGCGGATGCGCTGCGCTTCACGCTGGCCCGCGGGGCGAGCCCCGGCAGCGACCTGTCCATCGGTGAGGACAACGCCCGCGCGTCGCGCAACTTCGCCACCAAACTCTTCAACGCCACCCGGTTCGCGTTGATGAACGGCGCCGCCCCGGCGCAATTGCCGGCGTTGACCGAACTGACCGATGCCGACCGCTGGATCCTGGGCCGCGCCGAAGAGGTTCGGGCGGATGTGGATTCGGCGCTCGACCGTTACGAGTTCAGCCGGGCCTGCGAGGCGCTGTATCACTTCGCCTGGGATGAGTTCTGCGACTGGTACCTGGAACTGGCGAAGGTCCAACTCGCCCATGGTGCCGAGCACACCACCGCGGTTCTCGCCGCGGTGCTCGACACTCTTCTGAAGCTGCTGCACCCGGTGATGCCGTTCGTCACCGAGGTGCTGTGGAGGGCACTGACCGGGGCCGAGTCCCTCGTCATCGCCAACTGGCCCGCGGACTCCGGTATCGCCCTGGATCCTGTCGCGGTGCAACGGGTGTCGGATCTGCAGAAGCTGGTGACCGAGGTGCGCCGGTTCCGCAGCGATCAGGGACTGGCCGATCGCCAAAAGGTGCCGGCCCGCCTCAGTAGCGGTGACCAAGCCGGTATCGATCCCGTCGGGCTCGGGGCGCAGTCCGCATCGGTCGCCGCGCTGGCGTGGCTGACTGACCCGGGGTCCGGTTTCCGACCCACCGCCGAGGTGGAGGTGCGGCTGGCGGGCGGCACCGTGCAGGTCGAACTCGACACCTCCGGCACCGTCGACGTCGACGCCGAACGGCGCAGGCTGGAAAAGGACCTTGCTGCCGCCCACAAGGAACTCGCCGCGACATCGGCCAAACTCGGTAATGAGGCGTTCCTGGCCAAGGCGCCCGCCGATGTCGTCGACAAGATTCGTGATCGTCAGAAGCTGGCCCGCGAGGAAACCGATCGGATCACCGCGCGGTTGGCTGCACTGGGATGACCGGCCTGACCGAGCCGGAGCCGGCTCCCGACGAGATCGCGGCATTGCTGCAAGTCGAGCACCTGCTCGACCGGCGCTGGCCGGAGACCAAGCTGGTCCCCACCACCACCCGGATGGAAACGCTGATGGAGTACCTGGGCTCACCCCAGCGTTCCTACCCGTCCATCCACATCGCCGGCACCAACGGGAAGACCTCGGTGGCCCGCATGATCGACGCGCTGCTGACCGCGTTCGGTCAGCGCACCGGACGCACCACCAGCCCACATCTGCAGTCGGTCACCGAGCGCATAGCCATCGACAACCAGCCGATCAGCCCCGCCCGATACGTCGAGACCTATCGGGAAATTGAACCGTTCATCCAGATGGCGGACGCTCATTCGATCGCCGACGGCGGTCCGGCGCTGAGCAAGTTCGAGGTCGTTACGGCGATGGCATTCGCCGCCTTCGCCGACGCGCCGGTCGATATCGCCGTGATCGAAACCGGTATGGGCGGATGCTGGGACGCCACCAACGTGGTGGACGCTCCGGTCACGGTGTTCACCCCGATCTCCGTCGACCACGCCGAGTATCTGGGCGATACGGTCGGCGAGATCGCCGCGGAGAAGGCGGGGATCATCGGTGCGCCCCGCGGTGAACTGGTGCCGGTCGACACGATCGCGGTGATCGGCCGCCAGCCGCCCGAGGCGATGGGGGTGCTGCTGACCCAGGCATTGCGATGCGACGCCACTGTCGCCCGCGAGGACTCCGAGTTCGCGGTGTTGGATCACCAGGTCGCGGTAGGCGGTCAGCTGGTGCAGCTACAGGGTCTGGGCGGGGTCTACTCGGATATCTTCCTGCCACTGCACGGTGCGCATCAGGCTCACAACGCCGCCATCGCGCTCGCCGCTGTCGAGGCGTTCTTCGGCGCGGGCGCGCAGCGCCAACTCGACCTCGACACGGTCCGATCCGGTTTCGCCGCCGTGGGCAGCCCGGGGCGATTGGAGCGGATACGCAGTGCGCCAACGGTGTTCATAGATGCGGCCCACAATCCCGCCGGTGCGGAGACACTCGCAGCCGCGCTCCGCGACGAGTTCGATTTCCGCTACCTGGTGGGAGTGGTCAGCGTGATGGGCGAGAAAGACGTGGTGGGGATCCTGTCAGCGTTCGAGTCGGTGTTCGACCGGATCGTGGTGACGCAGAACGGTTCGCCACGTGCCCTCGACGTCGACGCGCTGGCCTCGCGAGCCGAGGAGGTGTTCGGGCCGGAGCGGGTGGTGCGGGCTGCGACGCTCGCTGATGCCATCGAGACCGCGACCGTGCTCGTCGAGGACGCTGCAGCCGAGGCAGCCGGATTCGCCGGAGCCGGGATCGTGATCACCGGCTCGGTGGTGACCGCCGGTGCTGCCCGCACCTTGTTCGGAAAGGACCCCGGATGACTGGACCGGACCCCTGGAAGAGCTTTCGCGGCGTCATGGCCGGCACCCTGATCCTCGAGATCATCACCGTCCTCTTGGCGCTGCCGGTGGTCGCGGCGGTGGGCGGCGGCCTGACGGCATGGTCGACGGCGTATCTGGTGGGCTTCTCGGTACTACTCGCTCTGCTGGCCGGCATGCAGGGCAGGCCGTGGGCGATCTGGGCCAACCTAGGGGTTCAGCTCCTACTCGTCATCGGCTTCTTCATCTACCCCGCGGTTGGCTTCATCGGGGTGCTGTTCGTCGTCGTCTGGGGCGTTATCGCCTACTTGCGCGGCGAGATGCTGCGTCGCCAGCGGTTGGGTCTGTTACCCGGTCAGCAACCACCGACCGACTGACCGGTACCCGCTGCGGCGCGGCTGAGCTGTACGCTCACCGACGTGACTGAGCAAACCCTCGTGCTGATCAAACCCGACGGTGTTGAGCGGCGGGTGATCGGTGAGATCATCAGCCGAATCGAGCGTAAGGGGCTGTCCATCGCTGCGCTGGAACTCAAACACGTCGAAGACGTGCTGGCCCGAGCGCACTACGCCGAGCACGAGGACAAGCCGTTCTTCGGCTCACTGGTGGAGTTCATCACCTCCGGACCGGTGGTCGCCGCTATCGTCGAGGGCCCGCGGGCCATCGCCGCCTGGCGGCAACTCGCCGGCGGCACCGACCCCGTGGAGAAGGCCGCGCCGGGCACCATCCGGGGTGATTTCGGGTTGGAGACTCAGTTCAACCTGGTACACGGTTCGGATTCGCCGGAGTCGGCCGCGCGCGAAATCGCGCTCTGGTTTCCGGCACGGTGATCCGATCCCGGGCGTCGGGATCGGTACCACTTCGCGAGTGTGGGACACTGGTAGAGGCCGCCCGGTAGCGGGTGGCCGGGAATGAGGCCACAAGACGTGCGCGACCACCGCTGCCCGCGGTGCGGCGCGGACCTTCGGAGGCCGTCGTTCAGCCCAGGTTCCGGCCGGGTTCTCCCGAACCCGCCGGGGCGAGACCATAGAAAAGCTCGGGTACCCACCCGGGCGTACAGCGGAAGCTCTCGAGTGGCCGCGTCCGCAGGACGCGCCCGGGGGCTCGAGGAGACTACGTGGCCGACGATGGCGTCAACCAGCATCTACCCGAAACCCCTTCGCCGGGACCTCCGCCACCGGCGGTCGATGAGGTACTGCCCGAGAGGCTGAGGGTCCACATCCTCGCCCGCGTGCTGGGCACTACCAGTAAGCGGGTACTCGAAGTGCTTGCTGAACTTGACGGCCGGGCCCGCAGTGCGCAGTCCAGCGTCGACCAGGCCGATGCGATCCGGGTTCGTGAAGTACTGGCCGCGACCGCGGCAGGCGAATCGCGGCCGATCCCGGGGGCGCACGATGCCGCCGATCCGGCCGCTGTCGCCGCCGCCGAGGCGCCGGCCGATATGCCTCTGTTCGTCGCTCCGCAGCCCGTTTCAAGAGAAGCCGGCTCGGGAAAGCGCAGGGCCGCCGATCCGGTGACCGACGCCGAGGACACGGACGGCCAGCAGGATTCGAAGGACTCTGAGGGCTCCACAGACCCCGACTCCGATTCTTCGGAGGCCGACTCCCAGGACGCCGACGAACGGCCGGCCAATCGTCGGCGTCGGCGCGGGCGCCGGGGCCGTGGCCGTGGCCGGGGCGATCAGGGCGGGCCGGATGACGACGACGATGTGACAGAGCCCCCGGCAGAGGTCGGGCAGTCCGACAACGGCGAGGACAGGTCCGCGAGCGGCGACGAGTCCGGCGCGGACGGTGACGGCGATGACGAGTCGGTGACCGCCGACGGCGGCACCCGTCGTCGCCGTCGGCGTAAGCGTCGGAAGCCGGGCTCCGGCGCCGATGACGGGGCGTCGCCCGACGACCCGCCGAACACCGTCGTTCACGAGCGGGCGCCGCGTCAAAAGACCGCCAAGTCAGGTTCCAACGAGATTCAGGGCATCAGCGGCTCCACCCGGCTGGAAGCCAAACGACAGCGCCGTCGCGACGGCCGCGACGCCGGACGGCGCCGTCCGCCGGTTCTGACCGAAGCGGAGTTCTTGGCGCGCCGCGAGGCGGTGGACCGGGTGATGGTCGTACGCGAGAAGGTTCGCACCGAGCCTCCGAGCGAAGGTGCTGTTTACACGCAGATCGCGGTTCTCGAGGACGGTATCGTCGTCGAGCACTTCGTGACGTCGGCAGGTTCGGCCTCATTGGTCGGAAACATCTACCTCGGGATCGTCCAGAACGTGTTGCCCTCGATGGAGGCGGCTTTCATCGATATCGGCCGTGGCCGAAACGGTGTCCTCTACGCCGGCGAGGTCAACTGGGAGGCCGCCGGACTGGGCGGGTCCAGTCGCAAGATCGAGCAGGCCCTCAAACCGGGCGACTACGTCGTGGTGCAGGTGAGCAAGGACCCGGTGGGCCACAAGGGCGCCCGGTTGACCACGCAAATCTCGCTCGCCGGACGCTATCTCGTTTATGTGCCGGGAGCCTCGTCGACGGGTATCAGCCGCAAGCTTCCCGACACCGAACGCCAACGGCTCAAGGACATTCTGCGCGAGGTCGTGCCGGCCGACGCCGGGGTGATCATCCGCACCGCCTCGGAGGGGGTCAAAGAGCAGGACATCCGCTCCGATGTCGACCGGTTGCAGGAACGCTGGACCGCCATCGCGAAGAAGGCCGATGACACCAAGGCGAAAAAGGCCGGGGCCGCGATCGCGCTGTACGAGGAGCCCGACGTCCTGGTCAAGGTGATCCGGGACCTGTTCAACGAAGACTTCGCCGGGCTGATCGTCTCCGGCGAGAAGTCCTGGGAGACCATCACCGCTTACGTCGATTCCGTTGCGCCGGAACTAGTTTCCAAGCTGACGAAGTACGAGCCGCCAGCTGGCGATGGGCCGGATGTATTCGCCGTGCACCGCATCGGCGAACAACTGACCAAGGCGATGGACCGCAAGGTGTGGCTGCCCTCGGGTGGCAGCCTGGTGATCGACCGAACCGAGGCTATGACCGTCGTCGACGTCAACACGGGCAAGTTCACCGGTTCGGGCGGCAACCTCGAACAGACCGTGACCAAGAACAACCTCGAGGCGGCCGAGGAGATCGTGCGTCAGCTGCGGCTGCGCGATATCGGCGGCATCGTGGTCATCGACTTCATCGACATGGTGCTGGAGTCCAACCGAGATCTGGTTTTGCGACGGCTGACAGAGGCACTGGCCCGGGACCGCACCCGGCACCAGGTCTCCGAGGTGACGTCGCTCGGCTTGGTGCAGCTGACCCGCAAACGCCTGGGGACCGGCCTGGTCGAGGCCTTCTCCGCCACCTGCCAGCAGTGCGGCGGGCGCGGGATCGTCATGCACGCCGACCCGGTGGAACACAGTCCCTCCGCGGGTGGCCGAAGCAAGTCCGAATCGGGCGGCCGGCGCAATCGCCGGGGCAAGAAGGCCCGCGTCGAGGACACGTCGGTCGCCCGGGTACCTCAGCACGCGGCGGGCGAGCACCCGATGTTCAGGGCGATGGCCGCAAAGAACGGGGATGAGGACGCCGAGGAGGGGTCCGAGGACGGTGCCGACGAGTCCAACGCCGAGGAACTCGCCGACGGCGAAGTCAGGGCGGCTTCGGTCGATCCGGAGCGTGCCAACGCAGTCGACGACGATGACGACTCGGACGACGATGACGACTCGGACGGCGATGACGTTGAACTCGACGAGGTCGACGAGGACGCCATCGATGACGACAGTCTCGACGACTCCGACGACGATGACGACGACGACGACGACGATGACGATGACGATGACGATGACGATGACGATGACGATGACGACGACTCCGATGATGACGAGGACGACTCCGACGAGGACGACGACGACGATGACGACGACGACGACGACGACTCCGATGATGACGAGGACGACTCCGACGAGGA
>JAHZJY010000383.1 GCA_022600695.1 Actinomycetes bacterium
GGTCTGACCTTCATCATCTCGGTGGCCATGGGTGCGGATTACAGCATGTTGCTGATCTCCCGAATCCGCGATGAGTCACCGCGCGGTGTCCGTTCCGGGGTGATTCGCACGATCACTCAGACCGGTGGGGTGATCACCGTCGCGGGCCTGATTTTCTCGGCGTCGATGATCGGTCTGCAGTTCTCCAGCATCACCACGCTGGTACAGATCGGGTTCATCATCTCCGTCGGCATCCTCCTCGACACCTTCGTGGTTCGCACCGTCACCGTGCCGGCGCTGGCTGTCCTGGTGGGCAAGGCGAATTGGTGGCCGTCCAAGTGGCAATCCTCAGAACCCACGAAGCCGCAGCCCCGTGGCGAAGTTGTTGAGCAGGCAGCGAGGTGACGGCGACGGCGCGGTAGCCCCCCTGTGTTCTAATCGGGTCGATCAAATTCGACAAACCCGCAGAAAGCCCGCCCCCAAATGAAGTTTGCGGTAGCCGTCCACGGCACCCGTGGAGACGTCGAGCCCTGTGCGGCAGTCGGCCGGGAGCTTGTTCGGCGAGGACACGATGTGCGTATCGCGGTGCCGCCCGACCTCACCACTTTTGTCGAGGCAGCCGGCCTGCCAGCGGTGACGGGCTACGGAATCTCAACGCAAGAGCAAACCGATTCAGATGTATTCCGCGACTGGTGGAAGCCGCGCAACCCACTGCGGGCCCTTCGCGAGGCCAGGGAGTACGCGACGGCGGGTTGGGGCGAGATGAGCAGGACACTTGACGACCTCACCGGCGGTACCGACCTCGTACTCACCGGCACCACCTATCAGGAAGTCGCCGCCAACGTTGCCGAGAAACAGGGCGTTCCGTTCGCCACCATGCACTACTTTCCGGCCCGGCCCAACAGCAAGCTCGTCCCAGTAAGACTGCCCGCACCGCTCATCATCTCCGGTATGAAGTCGGCGGAGTGGGCCTACTGGCGACTGATAAAGCCGGCAGAGGACGATCAGCGCCGGGACCTGGCAATGCCGCCCACGACCACACCCTCGCCGCGACGCATCGTCGAGAACGGGTCACTGGAGATTCAGGCATACGACGAGGCGTTGTTTCCAGGGCTCAACGATGAATGGAGGGGCCGCCGCCCGTTCGTCGGTTCGATCACGTTGGAGTTGGAGACCGCAGCCGATGAGGACGTGGCCCACTGGATCGCCGCTGGTTCAGCTCCGATCTACTTCGGCTTCGGCAGCACACCCGTCGACTCCCCGCGGGAGATGCTCGGCGTGATCGAGTCGGTCTGCGCCGAACTCGGCAAACGCGCGCTGGTAACGGCGGGATCAGCCGAATGGGCAGGCCTGTCACACAGCACCGCCACCAAGATCGTCCCGTCGGTGCACTACCCCTCGGTGTTCCCGGCATGCCGCGCTGTCGTTCACCATGGCGGCGCAGGCACGCTGGCGGCCGCGATCCGGGCCGGGGTCCCCAGCGTCGCCCTGTGGTCGGTCGCTGATCAACCCTTGTGGGCAAGTCGGGCCGAGGTGCTCAAGATCGGCAAGTCGAGACGCTTTTCACGGACGACCCGTGAAACCCTCCTGGCCGATCTCCGGACAGTTTCGGCTCCCGACTACGCCGCCCGGAACCGGGCACTCGCCGAACATATGACCAACCCCGCCGACGGCGTATCCCGAGCCGCGGATCTTCTGGAAGAAACCGCCAGCACCGGGCGTTTCCCCACCAACGACGGGCACTGAACGCGTTCGATACCCAAACAGCGGAGCGCCCAACAAAGAAGGTCGTGTGCCATGTGGACCACTGTTCTGGTCCTCGCGATTGCGGTGAACTTCGAACCGACGCGAATCGGTCTTGTTCCTTTGATGCTGAGCCGCCAACGCCCCGTTCTGCAACTCGTCGCCTACCTGTGTGGCAACGTGACGATGACGCTGACCTTCGGCCTGCTCGTCCTGTTCGTATTCGAGAGAAGCCCGCTCGGGACGAGCAGTTCCAGCGGTGGCAGGGCGCAAATCATCATCGGCGCCATCGCGATTGCCGTCGCCACCGTGATACTGCTGAAAACGTTGCGCACCAGGGTGCGTTCCCGTCGTGCAACCGCGAACAATGTTCAGCCGGCGGGCGTTCCCGGGAACTCCCGGGCGGCGGACAAAGTAACGAAAATCGTCCGCGGCTTGTTCGCTAGAGGACACTCGCCGTGGCTGTCCGGGCTGGTCGGGGTCGGCGTCGGTTTGCCCTCGGTGGATTATCTCGCTCTGCTGGTCGTGATAGCCACTTCCAGAACATCCCCGCCGGAGCAGGCCTTGGCGTTGGTCACATTCGTGACCATCGGCAACGCGGTGGTCTTCCTCCCGCTGATCAGCTACCTGTTACGCCCACAGCAGACGCTCGAGAAACTGGATCGGTTTGGGGCGTGGATCCGCTCGCGGAGCCAGATCGACTATGCGGTCATGCTCGCGGCGATCGGAGTGCTGTTCGTCGGTCTAGGTTGGAGCCACCTGTAACCGGTCATCGGTAGGCAACCCCGTTCCAGGGTTCGGCTGCCGTGTCGCACGTCCTACGATATGTGGACAGGCTCGACTCCTAGTAAAGTCTCAGGGCGTGGTCGAGACAGCCGTCGGGTGTCCGCCGGCAATGCACCGGTATGCCCGGATTCCTTTGCGACACGCTGTCGTCATCCTTGCATGCTGCGCGGGAACCGCGGCCGTCGCGCCTGACCCGCCGTCAACAGTGCGTACCGACATTCAATTGCTGAATCAGTCCACCGCGCTCATCATGGCCGGCACCGATATGCACACGGTGGATCAGCCATGGATCGACATGGCGATCAACAACTACATTCAGCCCACGCTCGGTGGCCAGTACACCGGTAATCCGGTGGAGACTCCGGCGGAGTTCTGGCCCTTCGGCGGGCCTGACGACATGCTCTTCGACCTGTCTGTTCTGGACGGGACCCAAACGATCAGCACCGCCATCGCTGCGCAGACAGCCAACGGTGCGGCCGGCTCCCCGGCCGTCGTGTTCGGGTACTCCCAGAGTGCTGTCATCGCGACCAACGCGAAGCGGCAACTCGCCGAGGATGCCGCGGCCCGGGCCGACGTACCGGACGACGTGTCGTTCGTGATGCTGGCCAACCTCAACCGCCCCAACGGCGGTCTCAATTCGCGGTTCCCGGGAGCGTTCATCGAGGAACTGGGCTGGACCTTCTCCCCGGCGGCACCGACAGACACCCCATTCACCACCGTGGACGTCGCCCGGCAGTACGACCTTTTCGCGGACTTTCCGCGCTACCCGCTCAATCTGTTCGCCACCGCGAACGCTGTGCTGGCGGTGCTGTACGGGGCACACGACTACACCGGGGTCACGCTGAACCCCGAGGACCCCGGCTACAACCCGAACACCGTGGTCCAGCAACGGGGCGACACCACTTACTACTTCATCCCCAGCGAGACGTTGCCGCTCCTACGCCCGCTGCGCGACCTGGGCGTCGACCCGTTGCTACTCGATGCCGCCGAACCGGTCCTGCGCCTGCTCGTCGAGTTCGGTTACGACCGGACCACGCCCTTCGGCCAGCCCGCGCCCGCTGTGCTGACCCAGCGTGAGGATTTCGATCAGTTCGGACTGGAAGTCGCGGCCGCCGTCGAGCAGGGCCGGGCCATGCTGGAGGCCGCTGCTCCCCCGCCGGCGGCCGCACCGAGCACCGCAGTACCGCCGGCACGGGGCGCGGCCAAAAGCCCGACCCTCGGCTCCGTCAACTCGGGCACCACCGACCAGCCACCCCCGGCCACTCCTGTCGCGGTCACGGAACCGCGCCGGGCGACCCGGGTCAGCGCTCCGCAGATGCCGCAGGCGGCCGCCGGGACCGGGCGCACCCGCGCCGCAACGCCGTCGGCATCGCGCCCGGATACATCACCGGCTAGTCGATCACGCCGCTGAGCCCGAACTCCGCCAACGTCTGGGCCGCCAACTCCCGCAA
>JAHZJY010000384.1 GCA_022600695.1 Actinomycetes bacterium
CCTAGCGGATCGGTTGGTCGTCATCGATCCGGACGTAGTGGTGCCGGTGTACTACGGCCAGGTCCGCACCGCGACGGCGCTGCCGGTGCTGACGATGGTGTGCGGGCATTCATGGTGGGCCTCGGCGATGCTGATCCCGACCCGCGGCGCGGAGGATCTGTATGTTGTCGGGCCCCTCTACGCTTGGCCGGGTGGTTGCCGGCGCCCCTTCCCTGATACATCCCGTGCAGCTTTGCCGTACGCGCAACGCGCCGGTTCGGGCTCGTGAGCTTCGTGGGCGGGCCGGGTGAGCACGTCCGACGGCGTCGCCGCGTTGGCCCAGGCGCGCCGCCGCTTCTCGTCGCGGCTGACGCCGCCGCCCACCCCTGTGCTGAGCCTGGCCATCCACCTCGCCGTGCTGGCCGTGTGGGTGGCGTTGTTCCTGTTGGTATTCGGACGTGGCGGCATTGTGGCATGGTCGGTCGGGCTGGCCTACCTGGCCTACGACGCCGCGTTGTTGGTCTTCACCGGTTGGCACATCAGGCGGTTCACCACCGGTGCGCGCAACGGGCCGGCGGGGCCGAGGCCGAGCATCGCGGTGCTGATCGCCGCCTACAACGAGTCCGCAGACCTGCCGGCGACCATCCGTGCCTTGATCAACCAGAGTGATCCGCCTGATGAAATCGTGATCGCCGATGACGGCTCCACCGATGACACCGCGGCCACGTTAAGGACTGAATTCGGCTTCGATGTTCACGGACTCGGTGACCGGGTGTTGCTGGGATCGGTGTCGGTGATCCTGAGGCGGCTGCCGCACGATGGCAAGGCCCATGCCCTGAACGCCGCGGTGCTGCAGACGACGGCGGACGTCGTGCTCACCGTCGACGCCGATACGTTGCTGGACCGCGCCGCCGTTGCGGCGGTTCGGGATGCGTTCGCCCGAGAGCCCGAACTGGTCGGCATCACCGGCGTCATCACCCCCGAATCACGGCGTACCCCTGTCGGGCTAACGCTGCAGTTCTTCCAAACCTACGAATACATCCGCAATTTCCTCGGTCGCTATGCCTGGATGCGGGTCAACTGCCTGCAGTTGATCTCCGGGGCGTTCGCGGGCTTTCGGCGGGCGGCTGTGGTTGACGTTGGCGGCTTCGACGACGCCTGCCTGGTAGAGGACTACGAGCTGGTGCACCGGTTGTACCGCTATTCCGGAGAGCGTCAGCTGAATTGGCGCTTGGGGGTGCTCGGCGACGCCCAGGCCCGCACCACGGCGCCCGGCTCGGTGCCGGCGCTGCTGCGTCAGCGCCGCCGCTGGTTCGGGGGATTTCTGCAAACCCAGTGGTGGTACCGCGCCATGGTGGGCAGCAGGCGGATGGGGCCGATCGGCACGGTGATGCTGCCGGTCAAGGCTCTTGACGCCGTGCACCCCCTGTACGGACTGACCGCGTTCGTCTTGTTGGTCTACTTCCTTGTGACCGGCAACGTCGACGTTGTGGCGCCGGTGGCGGTGGTGCTGGGCGGCGCGCTGGCCATCAACCTCGTGTTCCAGCTGTGGTCGGTGGCCCAGTACCGCCGATGGATCGGCGACGCGCACCGGGTCAGCTTGGTCGCAGCGGGGGTGGCCAGTGTTTTGGAGCCCTTCACGTTTCGGCTATTGCTGCAGATCGGTGCGCTGCTGGGCTGGGTGGCTTTCCTCGGGGTGGGACAGCGATGGGGTGGGGCTGAGCGATTCGGTCTCGATGACATCGGTTCCCAGCAACGATGATCCCGGCGGGGTGGGGGCTGTTGCCGATCATGGCGCTCCTGGCGGCCGCGACAATTCTCGGGTTGGCGGCGCTGCTGCTGAACCGCTCGGCGGCGACGAACGGCGAGCGGCTGCTGGCCGGGGCGGTGACGTGGGTCGCGGTGGTCGCAGCTGGGGTGCGGATCCTGGGGGGCGCCGGTGCCCTGAACGCACCGGTTTTGGTCGGCTCCGCTGTCGTGGTGGCGGTGTGCGTCGGGGTTGCGGTGTGGGTTCGCGCTGTGCCGGTGCCGGGGCCTGGGCGATGGCCTGTCAGCGTCGCCGCGGCCCCGGTGTTGGTGGTGGCGTCAATTGCTGTGGCCATCGCCGGCGCCGCCGCCTACCTGCTACCGGTGTGGCAGTGGGATGCACTCGGCTATCACTTGCCCTACGTGAACTTCGCCTTGCAAGACGGCACGCTGGCTGGCGTTCCCGGCGGGGTCGCTTACCTGTCGACCTATCCCAAGGTGGTGGAGAACACCTTTATCGCCTGGCGAGCAATGCTTCCCGACGATTCACTGGTCGACCTCGCGCAGCTGCCGTTCGGACTGCTGGGCGCGATGGCGATTTCGGTGATTGCCCGGCGCCTGGGAGCCCGCAGCGACGCGGCCGCCGCCGCGGGGGCGGTGTGGCTGACGCTGCCGGCGGTGTTTTTGCAGCTGCCCACGAACTACGTCGACGTTGCGTCGGCTGCGTTGGCGCTCAGTACTGTTGCGTTCCTGCTCGGTCCGGCCGAGCGGGAACGGTTGGTGCTCGCGGCGGTGGCCCTGGGTCTTTTCCTGGGTTCCAAGCCCAGCACCGTGCTTGCCGTCGTGTTGCTGTTCGCCGCCCTCACCGTGGTGGCAATCCGGGCCCGGCTGATCAGCGTGGTGCCGCTAGCGGCACTGTTGGTGTTGTTGTTGGGTGCGGAGACATACCTGAGAAACATTGCGCATAGCGGCAACCCGGTCTGGCCGGTGCGTATCGAGCTCGGGCCTCTGCACCTGCCCGGTGAGTTCAACATCGCTGAGTTGCTGGCGGCCGGGGCCGCTGCGCCACGCACCCACGGCAACGTGGTCCAGCGGGTGATCGGTTCGTGGTCGGTGATCTGGCCGCAGGTACCGGCCTTCGACATGCGTGTCGGCGGGCTGGGGATCGTGGTTCTGGCGGCCTTGCCGGTGGCTGTGGTGCGCCTGGTTCGACACTGCCGCGGCCTCGATGCGCTGGTGCTGGGGTTGATGTTCGTGGCGACGCTGGCGACACCGGAACCCGCCGTGGCGCGTTTCGTGCTGGCGTTCGCTGGCCTGGTGCTGGCCGCCGCTGTGCCGGCTACAGAGTGGTTTCGGGGCCGAGGGTGGTCCCACATCATGGTTTTCGGGTTGGTGGCGGCTGGCGCTGCCCAGTCCCTCGTGGCCGCTTATCAGGGGCTGCGCGGGGAGGGCCCGGCGCTCGGCGCCTATCTGGATATG
Source organism: Actinomycetes bacterium (assembly GCA_022600695.1). Taxonomy (GTDB): domain Bacteria; phylum Actinomycetota; class Actinomycetes; order Mycobacteriales; family Mycobacteriaceae; genus Mycobacterium. The sequence continues at coordinate 3,205 of JAHZJY010000384.1, forward strand.
ACCGACGCGGAGCGGCGGCGCGCCGTAGGTGCGGCCGGCCCGCCCGGTCCCTTCGTGGACGCGGTGGAGGCCATGCGGCCCGGCCAGATCGCGGTGTTCGACGGGTCGGTGGAGCTCCCGTACCGGGTGTGGCCCTATGACCTGTCGACTGCGGCCCAACGAATCCCCGACGGGGCCGCCGCTGAGGACATCGAGCTGCTGCTCGGCGACGAGCGCATTGGGCTGGTGATGGTCGGCGCCGGCAGCCCGGCCGCGCAGGTCGTTGGTGATGATCCGTGGAGCTTCAGGTGGCTCTTCGACTGCCCGGCCACGCCCTGCGCGGTATACGCCAAGCGCGCGCCGTGAAACGCCCACCCCGAAGCGGTGCGAGGGCACCGGCCGTGTCGTGTCGGTTTCGTCCGCCCACTCATCCTGTCCCCCCGTCAGAAACCTGACCCGCTAAACGCGCGCCGTCGTGTCATGCGAGATCCCAGACCGCCGGCCCACGGCTGAACAACACGCGCTCGACGTCGTGGGAGTGGCGCCCGAGCTTCGCCGCCCGCCGTTTGCACCTCCTGACGTACGCGGCGTGTTTGGCGGAGGCGTATCGGCTGTTCCAGATGTCGCCAAGGGCCCAGACCGACGAGGTGGTGTTCCGGTCGACGACCGGCGGGCCGGCCTGCCGACCGTGCATCCCGATCAGCCTCAA
>JAHZJY010000064.1 GCA_022600695.1 Actinomycetes bacterium
ATGACCAACTGCGCCAGTGCGTATTCCACCGCGAACAACGCCGGCTGGGCCAGGTTGGTGGGCTCCAGGCCGGTTGGCTCCTGCCGGAGGGTGCCGACCACCTCGGCTTTGAGGTCGATTCCCAGTTCGGTGGCGAATCCGGTGGCGCACCGGTCGAAGTTCTCCCGGAACACGGCCTCGGTGTCGTACAGGCCGCGCGCCATGCCGACGTGCTGCGCGCCCTGGCCGGGAAACAGGAACGCCACCTGGGCCGCGCCGCAGGTGACGCCCGGCGGGCAGTGGCCGATCGAGACGTTCTCATGCTCGGCGGCGGACAACGCGGCACACGCGTCGGCACGGTCGGCGACCACGGCCGCCATCCTGACCTCATGCTCCCGCCGACCTGCCAGGGTGAATGCGACGTCGGGCAGAGCCAGGTGCTCGTCGCGGGCGAGTGCGGCGGCCAGTGCGGCCCTGGCATCGCTGAGTGTCTCGGCGGTGCGGGCGGAAAGCAGCAGCACCTGCGGGCCGTCCGGGGCGGTGACGGCGGGGACAGGATCCGGCGCCTCCTCGACGACGACGTGCACATTGGTGCCACCGACGCCGAAGGAACTGACCCCGGCCCGCCGCGGTGCGTCGGATTCCCAAGGCGTGTAGGCGTTCGCCACCACGAACGGTGTGTCCTCAAGGTGCAGTTCGGGATTGGGAGCCGTGTAGTGCACGGTCGGGGGAATGGCCTTGTTCTTCAGGCACAGGATGGTCTTGACCAGTCCGGTGACTCCGGATGCCGCATCGAGGTGGCCGATATTCGACTTCACCGCACCTAGAATGCACGGGCCTGACCGTTCGACCTCGGAGAGCTCGAAAGCCTGCCGCAGGGCTTCGATTTCGATCGGATCGCCCAGCGGGGTGCCGGTGCCGTGGGTCTCCACGAATCCGATGGTCGAGGGGTCGACATCGGCGACCGCCTGCGCCTCGGCGATGACCTCCGCCTGGCCGGCGACCGCAGGTGCGGCGTAGGTCATCTTCATCGAGCCGTCGTTGTTGATCGCCGAGCCTCGGATGACGGCGTGGATCCGATCACCGTCGTCGAGTGCGGCCCGCAACGGCTTGAGGATCAAGGCGGCGACGCCGCTGCCGAAGATCGTGCCGTCGGAACGAACGTCGAACGGCCGGCAGTGGCCGGAGGGGGACACCATCGCACCCGGCTCGAAGGTGTAGCCGACGTGATGCGGAACGCGGATGGCCGAGGCGCCGGTCAGCGCCATGTCGCATTCGCCGGCGAGCAGGCTCTGGCACGCGAGATGCACCGCGACCAGAGACGACGAACAGGCGGTCTGCACCGACAGGCTCGGCCCGCGCAGGTTCAGTTCGTGCGACACCCGGGTGGCCAGGTAGTCCTTGTCATTGAGCAGGACCAGGTTGAACATCTCGACGGTGATGCCCTCCCCGACCAGTTTCCTGGTGTCGCGGTGCGACATCAGGTTGTCCATCAGGTAGCCGCCGGCGGTGCTGCTGGCGAAAACGCCGATCGCTCCGTCGTAGGTGGCAGGGTCATAGCCGGAGTCTTCGAGGGCATGCCAGGAGGTCTGCAGGAACAACCGCTGCTGCGGGTCCATCATCCGAGCGGTGTACGGGGTGATCCCGAAGTATTCGGCGTCGAACTCGTCGATCCCGTTGAGCATGGCAGCGCGGCGGACGTAGGCGGGATCGGCGAGCGTCTTGGCACTGACGCCGACGGCGCTGAGTGCCTCCTCGGACAGGGTGGTGACCGACTCCTCGCCGCGGCGCAGGTTGTCCCAGAACTGGGTCAGCGAGTCCGCGCCAGGAAAGCGGCCTGCCATTCCGATGACCGCAATCGCGTTGGGCGGCAACTCATTCGACCCGCCTACATTGGTTTTCTCCGTGGTCAAACCACATGTCCTTTCCGTCTGCCCGCCTGGGCTCCCTTGCGGGCCCGGGCGCGTTGCTGGGCACGCGCGCCGAGTCCGGACCGGCCGGTCGCCGGTTCATCATCGGCCGGTGGGTAGCCCAACCGCTCGCACAGCGCACCGGTCAAGGATGAGATGGTCGGGTATTCGTAGATCAGCGCCGCCGGCAGCGCGATGCCCAGACTCGCACCGAGGCCGCGTTGAAGCTTGACGCTCATCAGCGAATCCATACCGAGTTGGAAGAAACCCGCCTCGGGGTCCAGCGCCGCGCCGGACGGCATTCCGATCACCGTCGAGGCCAACCCGGCGATGTGGTCGGCCAGCAGTTCACGGCGCCGGTCGGGTGGGCATTCGCGTAGCGCTTTGCGGAGCTCGCTCTCGGGGGCCGAATCGTCGGCGGCATCCTCACGGGCCAGCACGTCGTCGACGATACGCAGCGCTCCGCGGGTGCGGTACGCCGCGGCCAGCAGCGGCCAGTCCGCATCGACCACCGTGGTGCGCACCGGCGCGCCGGAACCCATCACCAGCGGCAACGCCTGGATGGCGACCTCGTCGGGCATCGGCTCGAGCCCGGCGCTGGCCATCACCTCGCCGGCCTCGGACTGCAGGTCGGCGAGGGACTTCCACAGTCCCCAGTTCACGACGGTGGCCGGCAGCCCCATGGTGCGGCGCGCGTAGGCGAAGGTATCGAGGAAGGCACTGGTGGCCGTGTAATGCGCGAGCCAGCGCGACCCGAGCAGACCGGAGATCGACGAGAACAGAACGAAGTGGCGGACATCGGTTTTCAACGACAGCTCGTGAAGCACGCCCAGCGCGTCCAGCTTCGGACGGAACATGGTGCTGACGTCATCGTCGGTCATCTCCGACAGGGTCACCGGGCCGCCGGCGAACGCCGCGAGGTACATGCCGTCGAGCGCCGGGAGTTCGGTACCGAACCGGTCGAACAGCGCGGCCATCGCGGTTTGATCGGTGACGTCCGCGGCCACCTGGACCAGCGCGGTACCGGAAGCGGCGAGTCGCCGGTGAAGATCATCCAACCGTTGACCGGGATTGCGCGACACCGCGACGATCGTCCCCGCACCCATGTCGGCGAGTTGCTGGATCAGATACGGACCGATGTGGCCGGTGGCCCCGATGACCAACTGGCTGCCGTCGTTGGCCAGCAAACCAGCGGATCCCGTTGCCGCCGTTGGTTCCAGTCTCGGGACGTGCCGCACACCGGACCGGTAGACGACCTGGTCCTCACCGTCGCCGGCGGTGGCCTCGCGGCGCACCTGCCGGGCGGCCAGCACCGCCGGCATGGACTCGTCGAGGTCGATGCATCCGCCCCATATCTCCGGGTGCTCCAGGGCCAGCGTGCGACCCAGGCCCCAGAGCACGGCATGCACGGGGTTGGCCCGGTCGCCGTCAGTGACGGGCTGGGCGTTGCGGGTCAGGAAGAAAAGCTTCGGCGGTGACGGCAGCGTGGTCAGTTCGGTGACGATTCGTCGCGCCTCACCGAACAGCCGGTAGGCGGCGGCCACGTCGATCGGCGAGCCGGTACCGGTCGGGGCGTAGAGCACATTGTCCACCGTGTCGATGGGACCGCGACCGAGTTCGGCGGCCAACTCTTCGTCTCCCAGCACCAGCCACGATCCGGCGGTACCGGTGGGATCCTCGGGCAGGAGTCGGCTCGGCCAGGTCGGTTGGTACAGCCAGTCGGCCGGGACGGGGCTGCCCCCGGCCGCAGATGGCCTTGCGCCGCTTGGCCGTACACCCAAGCGGGCAGCGGGGGCGAAGTCGATCCAATGCCGGGTATGGCGCCAAGGCGTGGTCGGCAGCGCCGGGTGTGGCTCCGGAGGGTGCGGACCGACCGGAGGCCGGGCGGTGTGTGTCGCGTTGAGGGCGGTGTGGAATGCGACGGTGTCATTGGTGTCACGCTGCAGCGTGCCGAGGCTGTGATGGTGGGTGTTGCCGATTTCCGGATCATCGAGAGTGTCGGAAATCGCCTTGGTCAGCAACGGGTGCGGGCTGATCTCGATGAAGGTGCAGTGATCGGCGCCGGCCGCGGCGATGGCCTCGCTGAACCGGACCGGGTTCCGCAGATTTGACACCCAGTGGTCGGCATCGAATTGTGGTGTGGCATCCGCATTTTCGACCGTGGTGATCAGCGGGATCACCGGAAATCCCGGCATCAGATCAGCCAGGGCGGCCTTCAGATCCGGCAGGATCGGATCCATCATCGCGTGGTGGGACGCCACATCCACGTTGACCCTGCGGGCGAACGTGTTCTGCCCGGTGGCCCGGGCGATGAGGGTGTCGACGGCCTCGGCCGGCCCGGCCACGACGGTCTGGCGCGGTGAGGCGTACACCGCCACCGTCACCTCCGGAAGGTCGGAAATCAGCGCCTCGGTGGCGGGAGCGCCGAGTTCCAGTAGGGCTATCGCACCCTGCTCGGCATGCTGCGACATCAACTGCGACCGTCGGGCGATGACGCGGAAGCCCTCGGCCGGAGTCAGCGCACCGGCCACCACCGACGCGGTGACCTCGCCCATCGAGTGCCCGACCACCGCATCGGGTTCGACCCCGTAGGAGCGCCAGAGTGCGGTCAGCGCCAACTGGACGCCGACCAGCACCGGCTGGATCTGCTCGATCCGGGTCAGCTCCTGCCCGCCTGCCAGCACCTCGTGGAGCGAGAATCCGACCTCGGCGACGAAATCCGGTTCCAGGGCCGCGACGGCTTCGGCGAATGCATGCTCGTCGGCGAGCAACTGACGGCCCATCCCCGCCCACTGGGAACCCTGACCCGAATATACGAAAACGGTTCCCGGACCGCACGCGCCCTGGTGCGGGCCGACCACCCCGGTGGCGATCTGGCCGGTCGCGATCTCGCCGGTGGCCAGTGTCCGTAGCCCGGCCACTGCCTCGTCGCGGTCCGCCGCACAGACCGTGGCGAACGTCGGGTGATGAGTCCGGTGATGATTGAGGGTGTGGGCCACGTCCGCCAGCGGGACGTCGGCCCCGGGTCCGGTCATCCAGTCGGCCAGCATGGCGGCCGTCGACGCCAGGCGTTCGGGACTCTTCCCGCTCACCACGACGGTGGTCACCGGCACCGCCGGGGCGGGCAGCCGCGCGGGAGCCGGATACGCCTGCTCCAGCACCACGTGCGCGTTGGTGCCCCCGAAACCGAAGGCTGACACGCCGGCGCGGCGCGAGCGGCCGGTGGCCGGCCAACGGGTCGTCTCATCGACGACCTTCAGCCGCAGTTCGTCGAACGGGATGTGCGGATTGGGCTCGTCGAAACTCTGATTCGGCGGAATCTCGCCGCGCTGCACCGCCAAAACGGTCTTGATCAGGCCGACGATGCCTGCGGCGGCCTCGAGGTGGCCGAGGTTCGTCTTGACCGCACCGAATAGCAGTGGCGCCTCAGGTTGTCGGCCCCGTCCGTAGACCGCCCCGAGGGCCCGGGCCTCGATGGGATCGCCGAGCAGCGTCCCGGTTCCGTGCGCCTCGACGTAGTCGACGTCGGAGGGCTCCACATCGGCGTCGGCGCAGGCGGCCCGGAGCACGGCGGCCTGAGCGGCCGGGTTCGGAGCCATCAGGCCATTGGACCGGCCGTCCTGATTGACCGCGGAGCCCCGCACGACCGCCAGCACCTCGTCGCCGTCGCGCAGCGCATCGGAGAGCCGTTTGAGCACCGCGACCCCGCAGCCCTCTCCGCGGACGAATCCGTCGGCCGAGGCGTCGAATGCATGGCAGGCGCCGGTCGGCGACATGGCTCCGGCCTGGTCGAAGCTGCGGGTCACCACAGGTGACAGCAGCAGGTTGACCCCGCCGGCGATGGCGAGTTCGGACTGACCGGTGCGCAGGCTCTGGCACGCCAGGTGTACCGCCACCAACGAGGACGAGCAGGCGGTGTCGACGGTCATCGAGGGCCCGCGCAGATCCAGGAAGTACGACAGCCGGTTGGCGATGATGCTCAACGCGCCACCGGTTCCGGTCCACACGTCGACCTGGCTGAGATCCCGCGAGGCCAGGTATCCGTACTCGCTGACGCACGCGCCGACGAACACACCGGTCTGCGAGCGCTGCAAGGACTCGGCCGGTATCCCGGCATGTTCGAGCGCTTCGACGGTCACCTCGAGCATCAGGCGCTGCTGCGGGTCGATGTAGTCCGCCTCCCCGGGGGCGATCCCGAAGAAGTCGGCATCGAACCTGGCGATGTCACCGAGGAACGAACCCCAGCGGGTGGTTCCCGCCAGCGCCGCCGCGGTCTGCGGGGAGCCGTCGTCGAACGCCTGCCACCGGTCGTCGGGCACGGCCGTCACCGCCGAGCGGCGGGCGGTCATCAGGTCCCAGAGCGCGTCGGGTCCGTTCGCCTCGCCGGGGAGCCGGCAGCCGAGGCCGATGATGGCGATCGGTTCGGTCAGGGTGGCGGGAGTGACTTCCTGTGCACGCGCCGCTGCCAGTTCCGGATGCGTCAGCGCATGGGCCAGGCTGTTGACCGTCGGGTTCTGCCAGATGTCGACGGGCGACACCGCGCGTCCCAACAACTCGGACAGCTCGCCGGCCAGCACCACCCCGTCGCGCGATCCGACACCGAGTTCGTTGAAGGGAAGATCACCATCGATCCGCTCCGGGCTGCAGCCGACATTGGTGACGAGGTAGTCGACCAGCCAGTGCCGGAGGTCTGCCTCACCGTTGCCGGCTGAAGTCATACCGCGATGTCCATGGCGTCCACGCGCTGGAATTCACCTTGCCGATACAGTTCACCGCAGGACGCCCGGCGAATCTTGCCGCTCGTGGTGATGGGGATCGATCCCGGCGACACCAGAACCAGGTCATCCACCCGCAGATTGTGCAGCTTCCAGACCGCTTTGGCCACCTCGCGCTTGACCCCATTCAGCTGGGGCGCGGGCTTGAACTCGACGATGGCGACCAGATTCTCGGACGCCTCGTCCTCAACAGCGATCGCGGCGACCCGGCCACCGGTGATCTCGCGGATGGTGGCCTCGATGTCCTCGGGGTAGTGGTTACTGCCGTCGACGATCAGCAGGTCCTTGAGCCGGCCCATGATGAACAACTCGCCGTCGGACATCGCTCCGAGGTCACCGGTGCGCAGCCACGGGCCGGCCACGGTGCCCTCGGACGGGTTGTTGATGCGGGCTCGGAACGCCCGGGTGGTCAGCTCCGGCTTGCGCCAGTAGCCCAGCGCGACGTTGTCCCCGCGGGTCCAGATCTCCCCGATGCTGCCGGCCGGCTGTTCGATGCCCGTCTCCGGGTCGACTATGCGCACCTCATAGGCCTGCGGCGGTCCGTAGCTGACCAGTTCGGTGCCGGTCTCCTGCGCGGCATCGCAGCGCTCGGCAACGCCGGCGGCAAGTTCCTGCAGGTCGAAGCGGGCG
>JAHZJY010000385.1 GCA_022600695.1 Actinomycetes bacterium
GCCGCGAGCTACATCGTTAACAGCAGCCACATTGGTAACATCCGCCTATGCATAGCCCGCCGGGGAATTCCAACCTCCGCCGACCACACCCGGTTTCCCGACGTGATGCACTCCGCTACGCCACCGCCGCGTCGGCGATCGCCGGGCTGGGCGCGGTGTCCGCGAGTATCGGCTCCCCCACGGCGGCGGCGGCCGCTCCCATGCTGATCGATTTCGCGATGCGCCAGATTCCTGCGGAGGATATCCGCGCCGCCGGCTACGCCGGGGTGATCAACTACGTCTCACTCTCGCGCCCCGGTTCGTCTTTCGGCGCCAAACCCATCACCCGGCCTTACGCCGACTCGCTGACCGCCGCGGGGTTGGTCATCGTCAGCAACTACCAGTACGGCAAGCCGGGCGGGACGGCACCATCGGACTACACCCGCGGGTTCGCCGGCGGCGTCGCCGACGCCCGCACCGGATGGAAGTTGCATACCGCGGCGGGTGGCGCGCAGAATGCGCCGATTTTCTTCAGCGTCGACGAGGACATCGACCGCAACACCTGGAACACCGTCGCACTGCAGTGGTTTCGCGGTATCAACTCCGTACTCGGAGTGCAGCGCACCGGGGTCTACGGAGGCATCGATGTGTGCCAATGGGCCGCCGCGGACGGCGTTATCGGGAGCTCGCGCACGCCCGGCCGCCGGTGGTCCTGGCAGACCAAGGCCTGGTCGGGCAATCAGATCGACCCCGCCGCAGTTCTCTACCAGCGCATCGTGGCGACCGCATCGAATCCGGGCCCACTGGTCGGCGGGACCGAAGTCGACGTCAACGACGTCCTGGCCCAGGATTGCGGCCAGTGGAACTTCCATCCGTGACGGTTGAATCAGCTGGGGCGGGCGCAGTCGGGTCAGCGCTGTTGTTGACAAGCCGGGCGGCGGCAATACATTGACCTCATGCGTACTTGGCGGCCCCCCACGGTCAGAGGTCAACGCTTGCGGCGAGGGCGACTCAGTATCTGGTTCGCCTGCTTGGCGGTGCTGATCGTCTCGTGCGGAAGCACCGGAAGCACCGCGAACGCCGACGAGACGACGGCCGCACCGGAGCCTCAAAGCTCGCCCGCACAGGCAGCCGGGCCCGCGGGGACCGACGTCGTTCTCCTCGACCTCGACGATCCCGGCGCGGTGGCCGGCTGGACAACGGTCAACGACCCCGTGATGGGCGGACGGTCCACCTCGGCCGTCTCGTTCGGCGACGGCGGCCTGGTGTTCTCGGGGATCCTTTCGCTGGAGAACAACGGCGGGTTCGCCTCGGCCCGCAGCCCGCAGGACCCCGATATCGGGCGAAAAGCGACCGGCGCGACATCCCTGCGGGTGCGTGCCCTGGGCGACGGTAAGACCTACGTGCTCAGAGTGGGCACCGCAGGGCAGCCGTGGTCCTATATCCAGCGTTTCCCCACCGAGGCCGATGTCCGGCGGACCTACGACCTGCCCGTTGCGGGCTTCCAGGCGGTCGGCATGCGCCTCGATCCCGCACCCGGCGCGCCGCAGACTCTGGACCCCTCGGTCATCAGCCAGGTCTCGGTCTACATTCTGGACAAACAGCAGGGCCCCTTCACGCTGACGATCGACGCGATCGCGGCCACGGTCTGAGCGGAACTCCAGCAGCAAGCCCGCGGAGGTCGGCAACCGGGATGCTCACCGCTGCCCATAGCGGCGGCGGAACTTCTCCACCTGCCCGGCTGAGTCCAGCACGCGGTGAGTTCCCGTCCAGAAAGGATGGGAGTCCGCCGTCACGTCCACCACGATCAATGGATAGTTCCGAATCCCGTCCGGGGTTTCCCAGTCGACGGTGCGTGAACTGGTTAATGTCGACCGGCTCAGGAACGCTCTACCCGTGCCGGCGTCCTGGAAGACGACGGGATGGTAGTCGGGGTGGATGCCTGGTTTCATTGTTCCTCTTCTCCGCGGGGTCGCGGTCGCGCGGTGAACTCATCGCGGACGTCAGGCAACTCCTGACAAGGATCGGCGTGCCAGTCCCCGAACGGGTCCGGGTATCGCGACCAGTCGCCGGGCCGCGCCAGTTCGTCATCAGTGAGTAGCGCACCCCGCAGGGCGCTGTCGATCTCGGTCGGGTGCGCACCGCAGACCAGCACCGTCATCGATATATGCCGGTCGCCGAACCGTTCGTCCCAACCCACCGCCGCCAGTGCCCGTCGCTCGGGGTCACTGTGGGCCAACTCCTCGGGTCCCATTGCGGCCAGCCATTTTCCGGCGTACTCGACAAGGACCCCACCGCCGGCTGATTCGATCGACATCACGTCGTCGAGCCGGTTCGCCACGAAGGCCCGGCCCCGGGTCCGGATCACCCCGTCCACCAGCATGTCGACGGCGGCGTGCAATCGCTGAGGATGGAACGGCCGCCGTGCGGTGAACTCCATGAGCGCGACTTCACCGGCCGGGTCCAACGGCGGTTGTCCGGCCAGCAGTGGGCCGTGCGGGTCGCGTCGCCTGCCGCGGCGGGTATGGGGGTCGAGGTGAACCAGCGCCTGCTCGACCCGGTCCACCCCGACGGTGATTCGCGCCAGCGGCGCCAGCCGACGCAGAATCGACAGCGTGGTCGCATCGGGCGGGCACACCACCAGGAGGTCGGCGAACTCTGCCTGGCACACGACCACCTGGGCGACGGTCCGGCCATCGTCGAGTTCATCGGATCCGATCGCGCGGCCCAGCCACGTGTGGGAGTCCACCGTTGTGACAACTGCCTCGATACACACGTCACGCCCGGCCGGGCCGTCGATATAACCGGGTCCCACGTGAACCCCGACCTCGTTGATCGCCGAACAGACAGGTTCGGGCTCCAACCACGGTGCCAGCTGCACGACGATGCGGGTCACGTCGTCCCGTCGATGCAGTCGGCGTAGCAGCACCAGCAGGTCATTGCGGGTTGTGCAGCCGGGGCAGCCATTGGTCAGCTCCAGTGGCAGTTCGGTCGTCGACAACGTCCCGTCCCGCATGATGCTGACCCAGCGTCGCACCACCTGCCCGTCGTACTGGTGCCCGACGACCAGGGTGCCCGGGGTATTCAACAGGGTGCCCGCCAGTCGGTCACTGTCACCCTGGCCTCCAACGAGGACTACTGGTGTACGCATTTTCGCCTTCTATTGAAAATCGCTTTCATCTAGACGTCGGATACGTTACCGTCCTTTGAGGTACTTGTCGACAATGATTGTCATTTTCATTATGAGGGAGGCCTCGTGGCCGCACGCTGCCAAGTGACCGGGCGCTCACCGAGTTTCGGTAATTCGGTGTCGCACTCGCATCGGCGCACCCGCCGGCGCTGGAACCCCAATATCCAGCGCAAGACCTACTTCCTGCCGTCACAGGGGCGCAACATCACGCTGCGGGTCAGCGCCAAGGGCATCAAAGTGATCGACCGCGACGGAATCGAAGCCGTCGTTGCCCGACTGCGCGCCGCGGGTCAGAAGATCTGATGGCCAGCACCGATATCCGGCCAGTGGTGAAGCTTCGCTCCACCGCCGGAACCGGCTACACCTACGTCACCCGCAAGAACCGGCGCAACGATCCCGACCGGTTGGTGCTCAGGAAGTACGACCCGATCGTCCGCCGGCATGTCGACTTTCGAGAGGAACGCTGAGATGGCTGACCGTCTCGTGCGGAAGCACCGGAGGCACCGCGAACGGTTACGAGACGACGGCCGCACCGGAGCCTCAAAGCTCGCCCGCACAGGCAGCCGGGCCTGAGGGGACCGACGTCGTTCTGCTCGACCTCGACGATGCCGGCGAGGTGGCCGGCTGGACAACGGTCACCGACCCCGTCATGGGCGGCCTGTCCACCTCGGCCGTCTCATTCCGCGACGGCGGCCTGGTGTTCTCGGGCAGCATCTCGCTGGAGAACAACGGCGGGTTCACCTCGGCCCGCAGCCCGCAGGACCCCTCGGTCATCAGCCAGGTCTCGGTCTACATTCTGGACAAACAGCAGGGCCCCTTCGACATCGCCATCAGCGGGATTGATGCCGCCGTCTGAGTGGATCTCGCAGCCGCTCAGTTTCGGCGGCCGGGATGCTCACCGCTGCCCATAGCGGCGGCGGAACTTCTCCACCTGCCCGGCTGAGTCCAGCACGCGCTGGGTTTCCGTCCCGACAGGATGGGATGGTAATCGGGTTGATGAACAACGCCCCGCCCGCATTGACCCCAAGGTCGAACAACTCGACTGCTGATGGAGGCCGCAAGTGCGGTGACGCGCCAGCCTCGGTGCTAGGTTTGGCCGGCGGCGTCGAAGGAAGGTCACCCACGATGAAGAGCTTGACGACGGCGGCGACTGCCAGCCTGCTCGCGGCGGTAATAGGCCTGGCGGTCGTGGGTTGTTCGACCGCGACCGAGACCCGGACCGCCGAGGAGACGTCTGCCGCGGCCGCCGCGGACGCCGGCGAGCAGACGACGCTTAATCAGTACATCGAGGACAACGAGATCTCGGAGTTCCCGATCGAGCCGGGAGAAGCGGGGACTCCCAAGATCGACTTCCCGATCCCGGCGGACTGGCGGGTGGCCGGCGACGAGAAGCCCGAATGGGCCTACGGTGCGATCATCTACGACAAGGCGCAGGATCCGGACAATCCGCCCTTCATCTACGCGATCGGAGTGAAGCTGACTGGCGACGCCGACCCGGCAAAGATCCTTGAGTACGCCCCCGGTCAGCTCAACAACTATCCGGAGTTCAAGGCGGTGAGCAGTCCGAAGAAGGACAGCCTGGGCGGATTCGATGCCATCAACTACGTCGGGACCTACGTGCAGGAGGGCGAGACTCGCGCCGTCGGCCAGCAGACCATCGTCATCCCCGGCACGGACGAGTTGTTTGTCCTGCAACTCAACGCCGAGGCTCCGCAGGGGCAGGAGGACGTGGTGATCGACGCGTTCAACGTCATCTCCGAGCAGACCAAGATCACCGCCCCGGCCTGACCGGCCGTGACCACCGACCCACGGAGCACCTCATGACATTGCGAGTCAGCGCCTTACACCTCGTTCTCGCCGGGGCAGCAGCGGCGGCGTTCCTCTCGGTGCCGGTGCTCACCGCAGCGCCGGCGTATGCGGCCTGCCCGGCCGGCACCGCGGCCGATAACCGAACCGGGATCTGCTGGGACGTCTCATCGACGGGGGGGCGGCCGATCACCGGGACCGGCGGAGTGTGCCTGCCGGGCCGTATCGGTCTGTGCATGGCGGGGTTGCAGAATTCGGCGCTGCCCGGCGCCGCCCTGAAGCCCATGCCCGCGGCGGGGCCGGCACCGAGAGTCGGGCCGCAGGGGTCGTGGCCGTGATGACCCCGTCCAGCAGCATGAGGAAAGATCAGGTCCAGGCACGTCACCGGGGGGTCGGTTCAGCAGCGGCGCCAGGTGGCAATGGCTATCACGAACGCACGCGCGATGGCGCTATTGCCGTTCGCGGCTCCTGATCGGAGGTCTGTCAGTCAGAACTCGTACGGATTCTCCGGCGCCTCGACGGGTGTCACCGCGGATGCCGTCAGAATCGGGACCGACAACCCGGCGACGTCGGAAGGCTGGGGCTCCACTGTGCCCTCCACCCGCACCCAGGTTTCCTCGGCGTAGCCGGCGGCTTGCTCTGCTGCCGGGCCACGAAGGTGCACGCGGGTCAGGTGGGCGTCGGCTGCGCAGCAGATCATGACGACCCGTCCCAGGTCGATCCCGCCGCGGTCCTTCAGGGTGAAGCCGGTGACGGTGATCAACCGGCCCTCCAGAGTCTTGGCCGAGTCCCGATTCGCCCGGATCACCACTTCCGGCAGCGGCAGTTCCGGTGCGTGACCGGCGGGTAGCGGTGGAAAGGGGCGGGACAACACCGTGCGTGAGGCGTCACCGGCGGTGGGCTCGGACGCCCGCGCACCCAGCGCCGGCGGCACCACGAAGCCCAGCAGCAGGACGGGCAGCGCCAGCAACCAGACCACTGCCGACCGGTGCCCGTGATCGACATCGTCGTGCTGATCCGCGTCATCGCCGCGGCGCCGGTGATTCCGGAAATCCCGAACCATCGCGAACGCCGCGAGCGCGATGAGCAGAATCGCCGTCACCACCAACCATGGCATCAGGGACGGCTTGACGTACCGGGTGTAGGTTCCGGTCACAACGATGATCGCCGTACAGACGCCGATCAACAGCAGCATGACGTTCTGGGCTTCCCGGCTCAACGGGCACCCCCCAGGAACAGCAGCCCAACCACCGTCGCGACCACCGTCGCGACAACGAACGTCGTCGGGGCGAAACGCATGGCGAACGCGCGGCCGAACATGCCCACCTGCATCGCAAACAATTTGACGTCCACGGCCGGCCCCACGACCAGGAACACCAATCGCGGCAACAACGGCAGCATGGTCAGGCTCGCCGCCACGAACGCGTCCGCCTCCGAGCAGAGCGCCAGCACGAACGCCAGAATCGCCATGGTGAGGATGCCGAGTAACAGTTGGCCGGCCAGATGCTCGTAGACCGCCGACGGCACCAGCACGTTCAGGGCCGCCGCGGTCGCCGCGCCGAGCACCAGATACGAGGCGGCCTGCAGGAAGTCGTGCCGTGCGGCCTCAGTGAACATGGTCCACTTCGAACCGCCGCCGTGATGTGCTCGCGGCAGCAGCCGGGTGATCCACTCGGAACGACCCCAGCGTGACCACACGGCACCCATGACGACCGCGGTGAGCAGGGACGCCGTGAACCGAGCACCGACCATGGCGGGTTCGCCGGGAAAGGCCACCGCCGTCGATACCAGGACCACCGGATTGATGGCCGGCGCCGCGAGCATGAAAGTCAGGGCAGCAGCACCGCGACGGTCGTTCGACTCAGCGTCGCCGAACAACCTGCGGGCCACCGGAACCGCTCCACACTCGCAGCCCGGTAAGGCGGCGCCCCCCACCCCGGCGGTCAGGATCGCCGCACCCGTTCGCCGGGGCAGCCAGCGAGCCAAACGGTCCGGGGAGACATACGCCGCGATCAACCCGCTGATCACCACACCGAGAGCCAAGAAGGGCAGCGCTTGGACGAAGACCCCGCAGAACACCGTGGCGGCGGTCGCCAAGTCCGGCCGCCCCACCACGAAACCCCGAATTGCGCCGCCGAACAAGGCCATGACGACCAGGGCCGCGACGAGGACCTCCATCGACCCGCCGAATCGCCGACGCACGGCCCCGGCTACCACTAACGCCCCATCAGCGCGTCACCGGTGGCTGTGGTCACCGAAACTTCGTTGATTCTCGGTGATCGCAGCCGACATCCGTTGTGCGGCCGCGGATCGTGGCCGGACGTGCCGTTCAACCAGCCAGGCAATCAACCACACACTGCACGCGATCGTGACGATGACGAAGCTGGGCGGCAAGTTGAACATCGCTGACAGGACGACACCGAGCCACACCGACACCAAGCTGATCGCGGTGGAGATGATCATCGCCGTGGGCGGTTTCGGCGTAAGCATGATCGCTGTCGCGGCAGGGGTGACGACAAGCGCGAAAAGTAGCAGCGTTCCGACTGCCTGTACCGCCATGGTCACGGCCAACCCGAGCAGCGCCATGAAGATCATCGACAACCAACGCACCGGCAGCCCCTTGGCCTCCGCGACTTCGGCGTTGACCGAGCTGTACAGCAGGGGCCGATAGATCAAGGCGATGCTCACCGCCAGCAACACCAGCAACACGGCGAACGTCACGAGTTGTTCGTGGGAGATGGCCAGCAGATTACCGAACAGGACATTTGTCATCGTGCTCGACGATTTCGTCGCCAATGAGTTGAAGAACAGTCCGAACCCGGTTGCCAGGGCGAGGACGGTGCCGGTGGCCACCTCACGGTCGGATCGGCGGGTACCGAGCACCCCGATGACCAACGCTCCGCCGACGCAGAACACGCCGAGACCCAATGCGGTGGGGACCCCGAGAAGCACCGCGCCGGTGGCGCCGGGCAGACCGATGTGGGCCAGTGCGTGGGCAGCGAACGCGGTATTGCGGACGACGACGAAGTAGCCGATCAAGCCCGCAGCGAGGGCGACGATCGTGCCGCCAGCCAAAGCGTTCTTCATGAACGGCGACGTGAGGATCGGCCACCAATTGTCCTGGTAGCCGATGGCCAGCACGGCGGTCGTCATTACGTGCTCCTCATGTATAACTCGCCCTGCGGTGTGCGGACGACTTGGATCGGGGTGCCATACAGATGGGTGAGCAGTCTTTCCTCGACCACGCCGTCCAGGGTGTCGAAGTGGGCGTGGCCGTCCAGCAGGTAAATTGCGCTGCTCAGCACGCTCAACAGTGGGTTCAAATCGTGCGCGACGACCAGGATCGTCACACCGAGTTGCTGGTTGATCCGCCTGAGCAGTTCAACGATCTCGCGCTGATTCCGCAGATCCAACGCCGCCAGCGGCTCGTCGAGGATGAGAATCTTCGGATATGCGGCCAGCGCCTCGGCGATCGCCACCCGCTGACGCTGCCCGCCGGAAAGCTCGGAGAGCCGTCGTCGGGCCAATGACCCTGCATCCACCGAGTCCAGCACCTCGGCGACCCGCCGGCGTTCCTCGCCGGTGGGGCGTCCGAAGGCCCACCGAGTTCCGTTGAGGCCCAGCATGACGGCATCGCAAACACGGATTGCATCCCCGGAGGATGACGCATAGTTCTGCGGCACATAGCCGATGGACTCGTTGACCTCGCCGGGCGGCTTCCCCAGCACCCGCACCCGACCGGACGCGGTGGGCATCGATCCGAGGACCACATTCAGCAGGCTGGTCTTACCTGAGCCGTTCGATCCGATAACCGCCACAATCCCACCGGCAGGAACCTCAAAGGTGCCCTCCGACCAGATCAGATTCCCCCCGCGCACCACGCTGACGTCGTCGAAACTCAGCGCGGGAGCGGTGGAGTCGGGCTCACCCAGCGACACCGAGCGCCTTCGCCAGAGCGTTCAACTGGTCGACCTGCCAGGTCTCGAACGAAGTGGTTCCCGGCGGCACCGTCTCGGTGACCTCGACCACCGGCACGTTCGCAGCCGCGGCAGCCGAACGGATCTGCTCAGGTACCGATCCTTCAGTCTGCGTGTTGTAGATCAGAACATCGATTTGGCGATCGGCCAAGGCGCTCCGGAAAGCTTCCAGATCCGCCGGCGAGGGATCGGAGTCGTTCGCCGACGCCGTCTGATAGCCCGCCGGCGTCTTATCCACCAGGCCGACAGCCTCCGCGGTGTAATCGAAGACGCTCTCGGTCGCCGCATAGGTCTTGCCCGCCGCGCCCGCCTTGATATCGCCGAGCAACGCGTCATAGGGCTCAAGGCTGGTACTGAAAGCGGCCCGTCGGTCGGCGAAATAGCTCTGCGCTTCCGGCGCCAGTTTCTCCAGTTCGGCAGTGACGGCGTCCGCGACCGCGACCACCGCAGACGGGCGGTACCAGAGGTGCGGATTGGACCCCGCGGGGGTCTCGGTCACCACGCCGGCATCCACAACCGGTGCCTTCGGAGCGGATGTTGCGGCGAACTTCGACGCCCACGGGTCGTACCCCGCTCCGTTGACGACGACGAGTTGGGCCTTCGCGAAGGTCGCGGCATCCGCCGGTGAGGGTTCGAATTCGTGCGGCTCGACCGCGGAACTGGCCAGCACCGTCTTCACCTCGGCGCAATCACCGCCCAACTCCTGGACGATATCGCCCCATTGATCCACGCTCACCACGACATTGACTGGCGCGGTCGGACATTCTCCCGCCGGCGCGCCGGTGTCCCGTCCGTCGCGCGAGGAGCATGCGGACAATCCGAGAGGGGCGACGAGTGCGATGGCCGCCGCCGCAGCGCCGATCATTCGAGGTCGATGAGCATTCACAATTGGTAATAGTAACCGTTTTCAATAGCGGTTCGCATCGGCGGGTGCGAACCCGACCCGGGTGCCCGATCGGTGCTGGCCTCGCCCTCCCGGAGGCGCGTCTTGACGCGTCATATAGTTATATGCGATTATGAACATGTGACATCAGCATCGGCCGGAGAAACCGAAATCCGGGTTGCAGCGGCTGAGCTGCTTCGGGCGCTTGGGCATCCCCTCCGGATGGGGATCGTTCAAACGCTTGCAGACCAGCCCCTGTGCGTCCACGAACTTGTGGACGTCCTGCGGGTGGACCAGCCGCTGGTGTCACAACATCTCCGAGTCCTTCGTTCAGCGCGGGTTCTTCGCACCGAGCGACGCGGCAAGGAGGTTCTCTATTCGCTTGCCGACCGGCATGTTGCCCACATCGCCGCAGACGCAATTACCCACGTACAGGAGCACTGAGATGACGCACGCAGTTCACACCGATCACCCGCACGCCCACACAGCAACCTGTGGACACGCCGCGGTGCAGCACGGCGACCACGTGGACTACCTCCACGACGGACACGCCCACCACCAGCACGCTGATCACTACGACGAATGTGATGTCTCCGATCTGCATGCCACCGCCGAAGATCACTCCCTTCACCAGCACGGGCCGGACTGCGGCCACGAGGCGGTACAGCACGGCGACCACGTCGACTACCTCCATGACGGCCACCGCCACGCGGCACACGCGGATCATTACGACGAACACTGATCCCGGCGCCGGGGCCACGCCATCCCCTGTGATGCCAACCGGTATCCCAGGGGATGGCCAAGGCGCGTCGGCGAGACTATCGGTCGCACGCGGACAACCTTGGTGATCGACAGCCATGTCGGCGCTGAGTCGGCGCGGACCTGGTCTCTGCCGATTCGGGTTTCCTGCGGTTTTCCCAAGTGACCTCTGCCGCGAAAAGGGCTCCGTTCGGCTGCTGCGTATCATCTGCCCGGCGGCCGTTTCGAGGGCCGTCTTGGGGAAGGGAACCACATGAACGCACATGTTGAACAGCGGGAGTTCCAGGCCGAAGCGCGCCAACTGCTGGATCTGATGATCCACTCCGTGTACTCGAACAAGGACTCGTTTCTGCGGGAGTTGATCTCCAACGCATCCGACGCCCTGGACAAACTGCGCATCGAGGCATTCCGGAACAAGGACCTCGACGTCGATACCTCCGACCTGCACATCGAGATCGAGGTGGACAAGGACGCTCGCACGCTGACTGTTCGGGACAACGGCATCGGCATGGCCCGCGATGAAGTCGTCGATCTCATCGGCACGCTGGCCAAGTCCGGCACCGCGCAACTCCGCGAGCAGTTGCGTGCTGCCCAGAACGCCGATGAGTCACAGGAGTTGATCGGCCAGTTCGGTATCGGGTTCTACTCGACGTTCATGGCGGCCGACACGGTCGTCCTGCTCACCCGTAAGGCCGGCGAGGGCGCCGCCACGCGCTGGGAGTCCAGCGGTGAGGGCACCTACACCATCGAATCGGTCGATCACGCCCCGCAGGGCACGGCGGTCACCCTGCATCTCAAACCCGAAGACGCCGAGGACGAACTGCACGACTACACCTCGGAGTCGAAGATCAGGAACCTGGTCAAGAAGTACTCCGACTTCATCGCCTGGCCCATCCGGATGGACGTCGAGCGGCGCACACCCCCCGAGGAAGACGGTGGCGACGAGGTCGTGACCATCGAAACCGAGACCCTCAACTCCATGAAGGCGCTCTGGGCCAGGCCCCGGGACGAGGTCTCCGACGAGGAGTACACCGAGTTCTACAAGCACATCGCCCATGCCTGGGACGACCCCCTGGAAATCATCCCGATGAAGGCCGAGGGCACCTTCGAATACCAGGCGCTGCTTTTCATCCCCTCACATGCCCCGTTCGACCTGTTCAACCGCGACGCCTTCGGGATCGAGCTCTATGTCAAACGCGTCTTCATCATGGGCGACTGCGATCAGCTCATGCCCGAGTACCTGCGCTTCGTCAAAGGCGTCGTCGACGCACAGGACATGTCGCTCAACGTTTCCCGCGAAATTCTCCAGCAGGACCGCCAGGTCAAGGCGATCCGCCGCCGGCTGACCAAAAAAGTCCTTTCCACGATCAAGGATCTTCAGTCCGAGCGCCCGGAGGACTACCGCACGTTCTGGACTCAGTTCGGGCGGGTACTCAAAGAGGGCCTGCTGTCAGATTTCGACAACCAGGACACCCTGCTTCAGGTCTCGTCGTTCGCCTCGACTCTGAGCGAGGAGGAGCCCACCACCCTCGCCGAATACGTCGAGCGGATGAAGGACGGCCAGACGCAGATCTACTACGCGACCGGCGAATCCCGTCAGCAACTCCTCAAATCGCCGCACCTGGAGGCATTCAAGGCCAAGGGCTACGAAGTGCTGCTGCTCACCGACCCGGTCGATGAGGTCTGGGTCGGGACGGTCACCGAATTCGGCGGCAAGCCACTTCAATCGGTGGCCAGGGGCGAAGCCGACCTCGGATCCGAGGAGGACACCAACACCGCCGAGCGCGAGGAACAGCAGAAGGAGTTCGCTGACCTGCTGACCTGGTTGCAACAGGCGCTCGCCGACCACGTCAAGCAGGTCCGGCTATCCACCCGGTTAACCGAGTCGCCGGCCTGCCTGATCACCGACACCTTCGGCATCACGCCTGCGCTCGCGCGCATCTACCAGGCCTCCGGACAGGAAGTGCCGGCCGGCAAGCGCACACTCGAGATCAATCCGGACCATCCGCTCGTCACCGGCTTACGCCAAGCCCATCAGGACCGTGGCGAAGACTCCTCCCTGGCCGAAACGGCCGAACTGCTCTATGGAACAGCGCTTCTCGCCGAAGGCGGGACGCCGGAGGATCCGGCGGCGTTCGCCGC
>JAHZJY010000386.1 GCA_022600695.1 Actinomycetes bacterium
CAATCCGCTGTCCTTCTTCGATATCGGGGTCTGGCGCGACAACGACTCCGATATCGCCCGGATCAGCGTGATCGCCCTGGCCGTGCTCACCCTCGCACTGGCGGTGGTGGTGCTGCTCAAGGGAAAAATGTGGACCGGACTGTTGGGTATGTTCGCCACACCACTGCTCTTCGTCGGGGCCATCCGACTGTCCCGTCCGCATGCACCGTGGGCCCGCTGGCACTACCAGGACGAGCCATACAAAATGCATCGCTCGATGGAGCGGGAGCGCTATCTGCGTCGGCCCTTCGTCCAGGTGAATCTGTGGCTGCAGCACGTCATCGCCGGCGAACCGCGCTTTCCGAGCGACAGTGAGGTCAATGCCGAACTCGACCGCCAAGTGCGCGCCGCACCTGCCCCGGGTCAGCCGTCGACTGATGCGGTCGTGGCCAAGGCCGGCGGGTAGCGGCGCGATGCGGTACTTCTACGACACCGAGTTCATCGACAACGGGCGGATCATCGACCTCATCTCGATCGGTGTGGTCGCCGATGACGGCCGGGAGTTCTATGCGGTGTCGACCGAGTTCGACCCGGAATCGGCGGGACGCTGGGTGCGCACTCACGTTCTGCCTAAGTTGCCGCCCCCGGCTTCCCAGCTGTGGCGCTCGCGCCGGGCGATCCGGGAGGGCTTGGAGGACTTCTTCGATATCGACGGTGACGAGCCGATCGAACTGTGGGCCTGGGTGGGAGCCTATGACCACGTCGCGCTGTGTCAGCTGTGGGGGCCGATGACGGCCTTGCCGCCGAAGGTTCCCCGCTTCACCCGGGAACTTCGGCAGCTGTGGGAGGAGCGCGGCAGCCCGCGGATGCCGCCCAAGCCCCAAGACACCCACGACGCACTGGTGGACGCCCGGCACAACCGGCGACGCCATGAGCTGATCGTGGCCGCCGGGGACTTTAACGGCGGTGCTTCGCCGCAGGTAGGCCATCTCTCCGGTGGTGATCGGACCGGTTAGGCCCGGTTACGATGGTGTGCGTGAACTGGACCGTTGACGTACCGATCGACCAGCTGCCCGCGCTGCCGCCGCTGCCGGCCGACCTGCGGGACCGGCTGGAGGCGGCGCTGGCCAAACCGGCCGCCCAGCAGCCGAGCTGGGATCCCGCTCAGGCACAAGCGATGCGCAAGGTGCTCGAAAGCGTGCCGCCGGTCACCGTCGCCTCGGAAATCGAGCGGCTGTCCGATCAGCTTGCGGCAGTGGCCCGTGGCGAGGCATTCCTGCTGCAGGGCGGGGATTGCGCCGAGACTTTCGCCGACAACACCGAACCGCACATCCGGGCCAATATCCGCACGTTGCTGCAGATGGCGGTGGTGTTGACCTACGGGTCCAGCATGCCGGTGGTGAAAGTTGCCCGGATCGCCGGGCAGTACGCCAAGCCGCGTTCGTCGGATACCGACGCGCTCGGTCTGCGGTCCTACCGCGGCGATATGGTCAACGGGTTCGCTCCGAATGCCGCCATCCGGGAGCACGATCCGTCCCGGTTGGTTCGGGCCTACGCCAACGCCAGCGCGGCGATGAACCTTGTGCGTGCGCTGACCTCATCGGGGCTTGCTTCGTTGCACCTGGTTCACGACTGGAACCGCGAGTTCGTGCGCACCTCGCCGGCTGGCGCGCGCTATGAGGCGCTGGCATCGGAGATCGATCGGGGAATGCGGTTCATGCAGGCGTGCGGGGTCAACGACCGCAACCTGGACACCGCCGAGATCTACGCCAGCCACGAGGCGCTGGTCCTGGATTACGAACGAGCCATGCTGCGGCTCGCCGACGAATCGGGCGAACCCCGCCTGTACGACCTGTCGGCACACTACGTCTGGATCGGCGAGCGCACCCGCCAGCTGGACGGCGCGCATATCGCCTTCGCCGAGGTGATCGCCAACCCTATCGGGGTGAAGATCGGGCCGACGATGACGCCGGAGCTTGCCGTCGAGTACGTCGAGCGGCTGGATCCGCACAACAAGCCGGGACGGCTCACCCTGGTCAGCCGGCTGGGTAACCACAAGGTCCGTGATCTGCTGCCCCCGATCATCGAGAAAGTCCAGGCCACCGGGCACCGGGTGATTTGGCAGTGCGACCCGATGCACGGCAACACCCATGAGTCCTCCACCGGATACAAGACCCGGCATTTCGACCGGATCGTCGACGAGGTCCAGGGTTTCTTCGAGGTGCACCGGGCGTTGGGCACCCATCCCGGCGGCATCCACGTCGAGATCACCGGGGAGAACGTCACGGAGTGCCTCGGCGGCGCTCAGGACATCTCCGACACCGACTTGGCCGGCAGGTACGAGACCGCTTGCGATCCGCGGATGAACACCCAGCAGAGCCTGGAGTTGGCCTTCCTGGTCGCTGAGATGTTGCGCGACTGAGCTATCCGATCAGGATCTGTCTGGCCGATCAGGCGTGGGAGGTCGTCACGGGCCGATCAGGCCCGGCAGGTGCAGCCCCAGGTTCCACGCCGCGCCGGCTACCAGTCCGGTCAGGATCAGCACGGTCAGCACCCAGAGCACCACGTTCCGTCGCCCGCGTTCTCTCGCCCAGGCGAATTCATCGATATCTATGCCGGCGAACTGCTTTGCCCCGGCCGGGTGGTCCTCGACTGACGCCTCGGGCTCGACCGGGTCGGCCCCATCGGGATGGCCCGGGGTAACGGATCGCTCCGTCGGCAGGACCGCGCTGAACTGTCGCGTCGCGCCACCACCCGGCCGATGCCGGGCTGTCGTGGCGGCGTGCTGGGCGGCGTGCTGGGCGGAGTTGCGGGGCGCCGGAACCCGAAAGTGCGGCAGTTCCAATTCGTCCGCCACGTCTTCAAGGGCGTCATCCATCGCCAGGGCGTCGGCGAACCGGTCTTCCGGGACACGGGCTGTCGCGCGGGCGACCAGGAAGTCGAACTCCTGGGGCACCCCGTCGATCAACGAGCTGGGCGGCGGCACGTCCCGGTCCAGCCGTTGATTGGCCACCGCCAGGGCATTGTCACCGGTGAACGGCGTTGTGCCGGTGAGTAGTTCAAAGGCCATCACACCAGCCGCGTAGACGTCGCTTCGCGGTCCGGTGCAATCTCCGAGAACCTGTTCCGGCGACAGATAACCGGCCGTGCCGAGGATGACGCTGGTTGAGGTGATACCGGCCTCGGCGCTCGCGCGGACCAGTCCGAAATCGACCAGCTTGACCTCGCCGTCATCGGAGATCAGCACGTTCTCCGGTTTGATGTCGCGGTGCACGAGGCCGGCCCGATGTGCCACCGCCAAACCGCCCAGCACCGGGCGGAGCACCGCCACTACCGCGTGCGGCGGCATCGGTCCGCGTTCGGCCAGCAGCTCGCGCAGCGTCCCGCCCTCGACGAGTTCCATCACCAGGAACGGGTGCGCGGGATCGTTGCCCTGATCGTAGATACCGACCAGCCCGGGGTGCTTCAGCCGGGCGATGGCCCGGGCCTCGCGCTGAAAGCGGGTGATGAACTGATGATCCCCGGCGTAGCGGTCGTGCATCACCTTCAGCGCCACCGGGCGGTCAAGCCTGGTGTCGAGGCCGCGGTAGACAGTCGACATACCGCCGGTGGCGATGGCGGCCTCGACCCGATACCGGCCGTCGAGCAACGTGCCGACGAGCGGGTCCGGGATCACCGGCCCATCCTAGGTCGGAAACCACCCCGGGCCTGCTTAGACTGGCCGGTGTGAGCAGCATTCCAGCCGGTGATGACGTCCTCGGCGCGGGAGAACCGGTCTACGATCTGCCGACGGTGGCCGGGTTGCTGGGTATTCCGGTGACGAGAGTTCATCAGCTTCTCCGGGACGGGCACCTGGTGGCGGTGCGCCGCGGCGGAATTGCGGTGGTGCCTAAAGTTTTTCTGACCGAATCGGGTCAGGTGGTCAAGGCCTTACCGGGTCTTCTCGCGGTGTTGCGGGACGGTGGTTACCGAGACAACGAGATCCTGCGCTGGCTCTTCACCGCCGATCCGTCGCTCACCGTCACCCGGGACGGGGCGCGGGAGCCGATATCCGATGCCCGGCCGGTTGACGCACTGGCGGCCCATCAGGCCCGGGAGGTCCTGCGGCGGGCCCAGGCCATGGCGTACTGACTGGCGTACTGACTGACGTCAACCTGTTCGCGATGATTCGGTGCGCCGCAACGAATACCAGGCGGCCGCCGCGCACGCGGTGGCCAGCAGCACGTGCAGCCACGAATACATGCCATGCGATCCGTCTGGTTTGAAGATGACCATGATCCATGTCGAGAACCCGGCGATCAGGGCTATCGCGGCCCGCGACTGCGCCAGCGCCGACACCACGGCAAGCGGCCAGGTGTAGTACCAGGGCAGCGCAGCCGGCACGAACAGCACCACCACCACCATCGCCCAGAAGATGCCCTGCAGCGCCTCCCGGTCATCGTGTCGGAATCGCCACCACAGCAGCGGCAGTGCCACCAGAATGATCGCGATTCCGGCCAGCCTGGTGACCTCCAGTACGGCGTAGAAGTTGACCGGCACGAAGGCGCCGACGATTGTGCTCGTGAGGTTTGCCACCGCCGTCGGGACGGTCAGCCAGTTGATGATCCGTACCGAACCGGCCAGGGCCGTCAGCCAGCCCAGGCCGACCCCGGCCAGGCTGGACAGCACGGCGAACACCACGACGAACGTGGCCGCCGAGGCCAGTGAGGTGATGGCGAAGGCGCGCAGGCGGCTGCCGGCCAGATGGCGCATCCAGACCCACACCATGAACGGCAGTGCCAGGATCGCGGTGGCCTTCACCGCGACGGCAATGGCGATCAACGCCGCGCCGGCCACCGGACGACGGTCGAAGGTGAGCGCGATACCGGCCATCATCAGCCCGACCATCAGCATCTCGTTGTGCACCCCACCCATCAGATGAATGATCACCAAGGGGTTGAGCACACAGATCCACAGCGCCACGGCGCCGTCGGCGCCGATATGGCGGGCCACCCGTGGTGCGGCCCAGATCAGCAACGCCAGTCCGGGCAGCATGCACAGTCGCAACAGCATGGTGCCGGCGACGACATCGTCACCGACGATCAGTGTCACGAACCGCGCCACCAGGATGAATGCCGGCCCGTACGGCGCGGTGGTGGTGGTCCAGATCGGACTGACGTCGTCCAGCAGGGAATTCGGATTCTCGATCGGCCCGACAACGTACGGGTCGAAACCATCGCGCAGCAGCGCACCCTGTGCCAGGTAGGAATAAGTATCGCGGCTGAACAGCGGGACACTCAGCAGGAGGGGCGCCAGCCAGAAACCCGTCGTCGCGATCATGGTGCGGACACTGATCGGCCGACCGTCGATGAGGCGGCGTCCTAGCCACAGCCAGGCTGCCAGCATGAGCGCCACGCCACCCCACAGCACGAGCGTGGAGACCACCACGCCGTGGCCGAAACGCACCCACGACAGGTGCAGGGATTCCAGCAGCGGATCGTGCTCACGGGTGCTGCCCGCGCCCAGCCCGCCGAGAGCGATCAGAGTCGCGCCCACCAGACCCAACAGCGCGGGACGGCCGTCATAGCCGCCGGCGAATGCCCGCAGGCGGCCGAATGCACTGGGCGTGGCCGCGGCTGTGGTCGGGGCGGTCATCTGCCCTATGCCGATCGGTTGGCGGCCAATCCGGCGAGCACGGTCAGCCCGGCCCTGGCCGGAGCGTTGATCGGAGCGCGCTCCAGGACCTCGAGTGCCCGACGGGTCAGCATGCTGATGTGCTCCTCGACGGCGGAGAGGGCGCCCACCGACTCGATGACCAGACACAATTCGCGCACCTGCGTC
>JAHZJY010000387.1 GCA_022600695.1 Actinomycetes bacterium
ACCAAGGTCGAGCGGAAGGGACGGCTGTACGGACCGCTGGCCTACGCACGCAGTCGCCGCCACTATCGCCGCACGCTCCGCAACGATCGGCGTGTGGACAGCTGACGTCTCGGGTGGGCCCGCACGACGTCGGCACCCAGCCGGGATGACATGCGCGTGCGCAGTGATACCGCCGGGGCATCGATGGGTTGGGGCTCAGGCGGGGTACCCGGCCGGATTCTGCTTCTGGAACCTCCACGCATCGTCGCACATGTCGGCCAGATCCCGCCTTGTGCGCCAACCCCATTCGCGTTCGACATTGGCGGCATCGGCGATCAGGCTCGCCACGTCACCGAGACGCCGGCCCACGATGCGGTAGGCGATGTCCTTTCCGCAGGCTTTCGAGAAGGCCGCCACCAATTCCAGCACCGACACCCCCGATCCGGTTCCGAGGTTGAAGACCCGGAATCCGGGCTGATCGTCGAGATGCTCGAGTGCGACCCGATGGGCGTCCGCGACATCAACGACGTGGATGTAATCCCGGATCGCCGTTCCGTCCGGTGTCGGGTAGTCGTCTCCGAAAACGCTCAATTCGGTCAGCCTGCCCACCGCAATCTGCGACAGGTACGGCATCACGTTGTTGGGAACCCCGAGCGGATCCTCGCCGAGGAGCCCACTGGGATGCGCGCCGACCGGGTTGAAATACCTCAACGCGATCACCGACAGTTCCGGAACGTAGACGCACGCCTGGGACAGCATCTGCTCACAAATCCATTTCGACAACGCATAGGGGTTGGTCGGTCTCGCCGGGTCCGATTCCGCGAGCGGTGCCGCGGGACTGTCGCCATAGATGGAGCAGGACGAGGAGAACACCAGCCGCGTCACCCGATACTGGTGCATCGTTCTGATCAGATTGGTCGTTCCCCCGATGTTGACGTCGAAGTAATCAAGGGGGATTTGAGTCGATTCGCCCACCGCTTTCTTCGCCGCGAAATGGATCACCGCATCAATCGGGTGTTCCTCGAACACCGCGGACAGCGCTGCGCGATCCCGCAGGTCGACCTCATGGGTGGCAGGCGATTTTCCGGTTATCTCGCGAACTCGATCGAGTGCGCTCCGATGACTGTTGGAGTAGTCGTCGATCACGACGACGTCGTTGCCGGCGTCGAGCAATTCGACGCAGGTATGGCTGCCGATGAATCCTGCACCACCGGTTACCAGGACTGTTTTGGACCCCATGTTGTACACATCCCCCACCATTGAAGACCCGGCTCCTGCGCAGCGGTTGATAGCGTAACCCGCACCCTCCTGCCGCGGTCCTAGGCGGGGATTCAGCGACACAAGGAGAGTCATGCGGCCACATGCGGTATTGACGGGCGGCGCCGGCTTCCTGGGTTCCCATCTTGCGGAACGCCTGCTGGCGCAGGACGTGGACGTCACGGTTCTGGACAACTTCTCCACCGGTTCACCGGAGAACGTCGCACACTTACAGGGCCACAACGGCTTTCGCCTGATCAAGCTCGACGTCACCAACTACATTTCGATCCCCG
Organism: Actinomycetes bacterium; assembly: GCA_022600695.1. Classification (GTDB taxonomy): domain Bacteria; phylum Actinomycetota; class Actinomycetes; order Mycobacteriales; family Mycobacteriaceae; genus Mycobacterium. Next base: position 1,530 of record JAHZJY010000387.1, read on the forward strand.
GGCCGGTCGACTACGTTCTGCACTTCGCCTCGCCGGCTTCCCCGGTCGACTACGCCGAACTGCCGATCCAGACCATGAAGGTGGGCTCGCTGGGAACGCACAACACTCTCGGACTGGCCATGGAGAAGGGCGCCCGCTATCTGCTCGCGTCGACATCCGAGTGCTACGGCGACCCCCTGGTCCATCCCCAGCCCGAGAGTTACTGGGGCAATGTCAATCCGGTCGGGCCGCGGGGGTGCTACGACGAGGCCAAGCGCTTCGCCGAAGCCCTCACCACCGCATACCGCACCAAACACGGGGTCAACACGGCGATCATGCGGATCTTCAACACCTACGGACCCCGTATGCGGCCCCACGACGGTCGGGCGATCCCCAACTTCATCACACAGTCGCTCGCCGGCGCGCCGATCACCGTCCAGGGTGACGGCAGCCAGACCCGATCGGTCTGCTACGTCGACGATCTCATCGACGGCGCGGTGCGGCTGCTGTTTTCCGGCCTGTCGGGTCCGGTCAACATCGGCAACCCGCACGAAATGCCCATAGTGGAGCTGGCCGGGCTGATCCGCGAGCTCACCGGGTCGGACTCTCCGCTGAATTTCATCGACCGGGCCCAGGATGATCCGGAGCAGCGCCAGCCGGACATCACCCTCGCGCGCACGCAACTGCAGTGGGAACCCCGGGTCGACGTCCGGGACGGCCTGCGTCAGACCATCGCCTGGTTCCGTAACCGGGCCGACGGCGCCGTGCAGGAAGCGTCACCGGCGCCGCTCGACGTACGGGTTGCACAACCTCAACCCGGCCATCGGGTTGCGGTGATCGGCACCGGGTATGTCGGCGCCGTCACCGCCGCCTGTATGGCTTTCCTCGGAAACTCCGTCATCGGGCTGGACAACGACTCGGAGCGCGCGGGGCGTCTCGACAAGGGTGCGGCGCCCTTCATCGAGCATGGACTGCCGGAGCTTCTGGCTGCGGCGCTGTCATCCGGTCGACTGCGGTTCACCGACGACCCCGCGGAGGCCCTGCCGGATGCGGATTTCGTGTTCCTGTGTGTGGGAACTCCGCCGGGCCCGGACGGGTCGCCGAACCTTGAACAGCTGGAGAGCGCAATCCAGTCATTGGCCCCGTACCTGCGCACTGGCGCGGTCATCGTCAACAAGTCGACGGTGCCGGTCGGATCCGGCAACTGGACGCGCACGATTCTGGAAGACGCTCTGGTGGGGAACCGGCAGCTGTCCTTCTCCGTCGTGTCCAACCCGGAGTTCCTCCGAGAGGGCTCGGCCATCGACGACTTCTTCTTCCCGGATCGGATCGTGCTCGGTGGCGCCGAGGCCGACGTCAAACGGGTCGCCGAGCTGTACCAGCCGGTGCTCGACCAGTCGTTCGACGGTGGACGGCCAGGCGTTCGACCGTCGCTGGTCACGACGGAACTGACATCTGCGGAGATGATCAAATACGCCGCGAACGCCTTCCTGGCGACGAAGATCAGTTTCGCCAACGAGATCGCGCAAATGTGCGAGCTGTTCGGCGCCGATGCCCGAGAGGTGCTGCCCGCCATCGGCGCCGATCACCGGATCGTCAGCGCCTTCCTCAATCCCGGCGTCGGGTGGGGCGGTTCATGCTTCGGCAAGGATGTTTCCGCGTTGATCGCGTCCGGTCAGGAGTACGGCTACACACCCGCGATGCTGCAGGCAACGGTGGAGATCAACGCGGCGCAAAGAGCGAGTGTGATCCGAAAGCTGCAGCGGGAACTGCACTCGCTGAAGGGGCGCCGAATCGCACTGTTGGGGCTCGCTTTCAAGCCGGGTACAGATGACCTGCGCGACGCCCCGGCCCTCGACATCGCCCGGCGACTACTGGCCGCCGGCGCGGCGATCTCGGCCTTCGACCCCGTTGTGACGGCACTGCCCGAGGAGTTCGCGGATGTCCGGCTGGCCCCCGACGCCTATGCGGCGGCCGACCGGGCCGACGCCGTCGTGCTGGCGACGGAATGGCCGGAGTTCCGCCTCATCGATCCTGCCGGGCTGCGTCGGGTCATGCGGGGCGACCTGGTCATCGACGGCCGAAACTGTCTGCCAGAGGTGAACTTTGCCGGGTCGGGCCTGCATCTAGTCGGATTCGGCTGGTGAAGCGCTGAAACTCTGCTCGGCTCGGCGGCTAGACTTCGCGGACCGATGATCCGTACCGCTTTGTCCCTGCTCACCTGGTTCGCCTTTCTCATTGCCGCGCTGGCCCTGTTGGCCAGGTTCGTCCCGGTGGTCGACCACACGATTCTGATCATTTCGGCACTCTCGCCCTACCTGCTGCTCGGCGCGGGCATACCCGCGGTCCTGCTATTGCTCAGCCGGCGGTCGTGGTGGGCCGTTTCGGTTGCCGTCATGCTGGCAGCGGGTGCGGCATTCGCTGTGCTGCCGCGCTTCGCGGCGTCCGGCCCGGCTGCGCCGGAAGGAGTCCCGATCCGGGTGCTGACCGCGAACCTCTGGGAGGGTTCCGCCGATCCCCGGGCGCTGATCGCGATGGCCCGCGAACGCACCGACCTCGTCGTCGTCCAGGAACTGACGCCGGAGTGCGCCCACGATCTCAGCGGTCTGGAGTCGGAATTCCCCTACCGAGCGGTCGACCCGCGCGCCGGGGCGGCCGGCGCGGGCATCTGGAGCCGCTACCCGATCGTCGGCTCCAGACGCGACAGCGGATACCAACTCAGCATGCTCTCCGCCACCCTCAGGGTGCCCGGGGCGGCCTCCGACACCCTGGTCCTGGCCGCCCATATCGTCGGGCCGTGGCCCAATCCGATCGACGACTGGCGCCGCGAGATGACCAAGCTCCCCGATACCCTGCGGACCGCGGCGGAGGTCGCCGACCCCGGAACCGTGATCGCCGCCGGGGACTTCAACGCCACCGTCGACATGCAACCGTTTCGCGGGTTGCTGCGGGGTGGCTTCCGCGATGCCGGTCAACAGTCCGGCGCCGGACTGGCCCCGACCTTCCCCGCCAACCGGTCGGTACCGCCGCTGATCGGGATCGACCACATACTGACCTACAACGGCACCGCCAGCGACTTCGACACCGTCCGGATACCGGGTTCGGATCACCTGGGTGTGATCGCGACCATCCACGTCCCGGGTTAGCCCGGCGTTGGCCCCGCGCGGCCGAATACGCGCATCCGTGGACTGTGCCACCATGGGTTTGCTGTGAATCCAGTCGCCGGTCACAGCACCCGTCACTCTCCGACGGGGTTACCACCGCCGAACCGTGGAGCGTGTCCGTGTCTACCAGCACATGTCCTTCGCCCGCACTGCCCGCCGTCTCCCCCGTCATCGATTACGAACCTGCGGCCTTCGGCGGGCCGGTGGCCCTGCCGCCGGTCACCGCGCCGCGCCGCCGCGGCCCCGTGCGCACCCCGCCCACCCGCCGATCGGCGGCCGAGGAGGCCCGGATACGCACCGCCGCGGTCTTCGCCGACGCCGCCCTCCGCCGGGTACTGGAGGTCATCGACCGACGCCGGCCGCCGGACCAGCTACGGCCCCTGATGGCTGCCGGGCTGGTGGACTCGCTGCCGCCGGCCCGCGGCGCCGGTCCGGCACGACTGCGGCGGGTGCTTGCCCAGCTGAGCCGGCCCGACGGGACGGCGGCTGAAGTGGCGGCCAGCTACACCAGGGCCGACCGGGTGCACGCCATCGCCTGCCGGATCGAGCAGGACTGCACGGCGAACGGGCCGCGCTGGCGGGTGGTCGCCCTGCATATTGGCTGATGGTCGGGTGGGCATCGACCGGCCGAGCCGGTGGGCGTCAACGCCGCCGCAGCAGCTTTTTCTCCTTGCCCTGCTGACGGGCCGTCGCCCTGCGCTCCTTGCGGCTCGTCTTCCCGCCGGCCGGAACGGCGGTTCCGTGCCGCTGGACCTCGGCATCGCCGTCCTCGGACGGCCCCACATAGGTCAACGGCCGGGAGTCGTCCTTTTCGAAACCCTTGGCTCGCAGACCCTCCGGCATGGATTGGGCAGCGACCGTCGGGGCTTTGGGGGCGGCCTCGACCTGGACGTTGAACAGGAATCCGACCGACTCCTCCTTCAACGCGTCGAGCATGCCGACGAACATGTCATAGCCCTCGCGCTGGTACTCGACCAGCGGATCGCGCTGCGCCATGGCCCGCAGGCCGATGCCCTCCTTGAGGTAGTCCATCTCGTAGAGGTGCTCACGCCATTTGCGGTCGAGCACATTGAGCAACACATTGCGCTCCAACTGGCGCATGGCTTCCGGACCGGCGATCTCCTCGATCTCCGCTTCCCGCGTCGCATACGCCTTCTTGGCGTCGGTGACGAGGATCTCCAGAAGCTCCTCGCGGGTGAGCTCGCCGGCCTCGCCCACCGCCTCGGAGTCGACGAGGTCGTGGTGGTCTGCCGCCACCGGGTAGAGCGTGCGCAGCGCCCCCCAGAGTTGCTCGAGGTCCCAGTCCTCGGAGTACCCCTCCGCGGTGGCCCCGTCGACATAGGCGGTGACCACGTCGACCAGCATGTCGACGGCCTGCTGCCGCAGGTCCTCACCCCTGAGGATGCGGCGGCGTTCGTCGTAGATGACCACCCGCTGCTGATTCAACACCTCGTCGTACTTGAGCACGTTCTTGCGGATCTCGAAGTTCTGCTGTTCGACCTGGGTCTGCGCGCTCTTGATCGCCCGGGTGACCATCTTGGCCTCGATGGGCACGTCATCGGGCAGGTTGAGCCGAGTCAGCAGCGACTCGAGAGTCGCACCGTTGAACCGCCGCATGAGCTCGTCACCCAGCGACAGGTAGAACCGGGACTCGCCCGGGTCGCCCTGCCGCCCGGCCCGGCCGCGCAGCTGATTGTCGATCCGGCGGGACTCGTGGCGTTCGGTCCCGAGCACGTACAGGCCGCCGACCTCGCGCACCTGCTCGGCCTCGGTGGCCACCTCGGCGGTGACCTTCGGGAGCTCCTCGCGCCAGGCGACCTCGTACTCCTCCGGAGTCATGACCGGGTCCAGACCTCGCTCGCGCAGCCGCTGATCCAGCAGGAAGTCGACGTTGCCGCCGAGCACGATATCGGTTCCGCGGCCGGCCATGTTGGTGGCCACCGTGACCGCACCGCGCCGGCCGGCTTCGGCGATGATACCGGCCTCCTGCTCGTGGAATTTGGCGTTGAGGACGCTGTGCGCGATATTCCGTTTGGTCAGCATCCGGGACAGGTATTCGGAGCGCTCCACGCTGGTGGTGCCGATCAGCACGGGCTGGCCCTGCTCGTAACGCTCGGCGATATCGTCGGCGACCGCGATGAACTTGGCTTCCTCGGTCTTGTAGATGAGGTCGGTCTGGTCCTTGCGGACCATATCCCGGTTGGTCGGGATCGGGACGACGCCGAGCTTGTAGATCTCATACAGTTCGGCGGCCTCGGTCTCGGCGGTGCCGGTCATCCCCGACAGCGTGTCGTAGAGCCGGAAGTAGTTCTGCAGGGTGATGGTGGCGAGGGTCTGGTTCTCGGCCTTGATCTCGACTTTCTCCTTGGCCTCGATGGCCTGGTGCATCCCCTCGTTATAGCGCCGACCGGCCAGTACCCGGCCGGTGAACTCGTCGACGATGATGACCTCGCCATCGCGGACGATGTAGTCCTTGTCCCGGGAGAACAGCTCCTTGGCTTTCAATGAGTTGTTCAGATAACTCACCAGCGGTGAGTTGGCCGCCTCGTAGAGGTTCTCGATACCCAGCTGATCTTCGACGAACTCCACACCGATCTCGTGGACACCGACGGTGCGTTTGCGGATGTCGACCTCGTAGTGGACGTCCTTCTCCATCATCGGCGCCAGCCGGGCGAACTCGGTGTACCAGGTCGACGCGCCGTCGGCGGGGCCGGAGATGATCAGCGGGGTGCGGGCCTCGTCGATGAGGATGGAGTCGACTTCGTCGACGACCGCGAAGTTGTGGCCGCGCTGCACCAACTCGTCGAGGGAGTGCGACATGTTGTCGCGCAGATAGTCGAAACCGAACTCGTTGTTGGTGCCGTAGGTGATGTCGGCGGCGTAGGCGGCGCGTCGCTCGTCGGGGTTCAGCCCGGACAGGATGACCCCGACCTCCAACCCCAGGAACCGGTGCACCCGGCCCATCCACTCACTGTCGCGCCGGGCCAGGTAGTCGTTGACGGTGACGACATGCACACCCTTGCCGCCCAGCGCGTTGAGGTAGGCGGGCAGCACACAGGTCAGGGTCTTTCCCTCACCGGTCTTCATCTCGGCGACGTTGCCGAAGTGCAGTGCGGCGCCACCCATCACCTGCACATCGAAGTGCCGCTGGGACAGCACCCGCCAGGCCGCCTCGCGGGCCACCGCGAACGCCTCGGGCAGCAGGTCGTCGATCTTCTCGCCGTCGGCTATCCGCTTGCGGAACTCGTCGGTCTTGGCCCGCAGTTCCGCGTCGGTCAGCTTCTCGGTCTCGTCGGCGAGGGAGTTGACATAGTTGGCCACCCCCCGGAGGCGTTTGACCATGCGGCCTTCACCGACGCGCAGCAACTTCGA
>JAHZJY010000388.1 GCA_022600695.1 Actinomycetes bacterium
GACGAGCCCGGTGTCCGGCAGGACACCGCTGACGAGGGAGTCTGATGAGCACCTCCGGGAGCAGGCCCCGCAAGACCGGGGTGCCGAAGAAGGCCCACCACAACCTGGAGCTTCCCAGTCGGCGCACCCTGGTGATCATCCCGACCTACAACGAGTCGGAGAATCTCCCGTTGATCCTGGGCCGGGTAGGCAAAGCCCGTCCGGATGTGCATGTGCTCGTGGTCGATGACGGTAGCCCCGACGGCACCGGCCGGCTGGCCGATGAGTTCGCCGCCGCCGAACCGGACCGGATCCAGGTCATGCATCGCACCGTTAAGGACGGTCTCGGGGCCGCCTACCTCGCGGCATTCGCCTGGGGACTGCAGCGCGGCTATAACGTGCTGGTGGAGATGGACGCCGACGGTAGCCACGCTCCCGAGCAGCTTTACCGGCTGCTCGATGCCATCGACGACGGCGCCGACCTGTCGATCGGCTCCCGCTACGTCGACGGCGGGACGGTACGCAATTGGCCGTGGCGGCGCCTCGCGCTGTCCAAGACCGCAAACACCTACGCGCGGGTGCTGCTGGGTGTGGATATCCACGACATCACCGCCGGGTACCGGGCCTACCGCCGGGAGGTGCTCGAGAAACTCGACCTGTCGACGGTGGAGTCCAAAGGCTACTGTTTCCAGATCGATCTGACCTGGCGGGCGATCAACCAGGGCTTCACCGTCGTCGAGGTCCCGATCACGTTCTCAGAACGGGAACTGGGCGTATCGAAGATGAGCGGTTCCAACATCCGCGAGGCGATGGCCAAGGTCGCCCAATGGGGGATCGGCGGACGCCTGAGCCGCTCCGGCCGGGGCTAGCCCCCGCGACGCTTGACCTTGATCAGGTCGAGCCGCTCCTTGAGCAGTGCGTCGAGTTCCTCGACGGAACGGCGCTCAAGCAGCATGTCCCAGTGTGTCCTGGGCGGCTTGACTTTCTTGGGCTCCGGGATTTCGCCCTCGATGAGGGTCCCCTCAAGGCCGTTGCGGCACAGCCAGTTGCCGGGAATCTCGGCGTCGTCGGCGAACGGGACCTCGAACTCCTCACCATTGTCCGTGCGGTATCGCGCAACTTGCCGCGGCGCCAGGTCGTGGTTGCGGTCGGTCTCGTAACTTACGGCGCCGAGACGGCTGCCTCTGAGTACGCGATCAGCCATTGTCGATTCCAAACACTGTGGTGATTCCAGACACTGTTGATGCTCCTTGCTTCTGTCGGGAGAACGCAAAACCGGGGCGGTGCGGTTCCCGACGCGTCTTCCCATGATACCGGTGACGGCCAGTCACCCGGTTACGCTCGTCAGGTGACGCGTCGCATCCGACCACAGCCCTGCCGATGGTGCGGCCGGGAGGTGGCCGACGCGGGGATGGGCCGGCGGCGCCAATACTGTCGGCAATCGTGTCGCCAGCGGGCTTATGAGCAACGATCGATGGTCAAGGACAGCACGCTGCCGACCGATGCGGTGGTCCTGTCGGCTGAGGAGGCCGCCGATTGGTCCGACCGGGTCTACCAGGTGAGATGCGCCGCCGAGGATGTGGTCACCGCGGTCGAGGAAGGTGCCTCCGCCGGCGATTTACGCCAGCTTTGCGATGCGCTGCTGCGGGCAGCCAAGGCTGCTGACGGTTGGCGCTGAACGCCTCAGCAGCTGTACTGCACCCCGATACCCGCCGGCGGGGAGAAGTCGCGAGCACACCCGTAGACGTCGATCCCGTCATCGCTGTAGCGCACGCCGGTCTGCCGGGCGAAATTCACGCATACCAGCACTGTCGCGTCGCTACGACAGCGGAAATCGCCGAACGACAGTGACCCGGCTTCCGGCAGCGGCGGTCCCTGGCCGACGCTGAACCGCCCGGGGTCACCGTGTGCAGATCCCACCTGCACGCTCGCGCCGTCGAAATCCACCCAGCCGCCTTTCCACACGCCATAGATTCCCGGAGGTTGGGCCGGCGGGTAGGCCAGGTCCACCAGGCAAGCCAGCGCCGGAGATCGGCGGGTGTCCGTCATACAACTCGTGCCGGACGGCGTGGTGAACGCGACATCCTCACCGAGAGGGGTGCTGGTGCCGTTGCGCAGGGCCACACCGAAGTCCGCGCCATCGACCGGGGGAGCCGACTCCACCCAGGCGATGGCCTCGGCAACCGTCGCCGACGCGGCCGGGGCTGCGGTGGACATGGCTGCCGAACCGGTGGTCGGCGTGCCGCTCTTGGAGGTGCTCGGCATCGACGAGCCCACCGTCCGGGACGGGGAAATGGGGGTGAGCTGGGTCGACCGCGACTGGCTGTCCTGTTGGCTGGTACATCCCGCCACCAGTGCCGAGGCAGCGAGCAACACGGCGATCCGCATCCCGCAAGGCTAGCCGCCCTCGTCGCCGCGACAGGCCAGGCGCGTCGGGCATCGCCTACTTCGCTACCGTCGGTGGAATGCATGAGCACACCGTCCGCGTGACCACCGCCGGCGGCGTGGTGGAAGGGTTCACCCGCGACGGGGTGAACCGATGGCGTTCGATTCCCTACGCCGCCCCGCCGGTTGGCCCGCTGCGTTTCCGCGCACCGCAGCCGCCCCGCCCCTGGAGCGGGGTTCGGTCCGGCCACAGCTTCGGCAACTGCGCACCACAGCAACGCATGTACACCATGACGGGCCTCGGCAGGTACCAGCCGATGAGTGAGGACTGTCTGACCCTCAACGTCGTCACCCCGCGTTGGTCCGGTCCGGCACCGGACGGCGATCCGCTGCCGGTGATGGTCTTCATCCACGGCGGCGGCTACATCCTGGGCAGCTCCGCAACCCCGCTCTACGACGGAGCCGCGCTGGCCCGACGCGGTTGCGTCTACGTGTCGGTGAACTATCGACTCGGCGCGCTCGGCTGCCTGGACCTGTCGTCACTGTCCACGTCGGACATCACCATCGACAGCAACATTTTTCTCCGCGACCTGGTCGCCGCCCTGCGCTGGGTCCGGGAGAACATCGGTGCCTTCGGTGGCGATCCGGGGGCGGTGACCATCTTCGGCGAAAGCGCAGGGGCGCATGCGGTGGCGACGCTTCTTGCGGTTCCCGAAGCCAAAGGACTTTTCGCTCAAGCGATCTCGGAGAGCCCGGCATCAGGAATGGTCAGCTCCACAGAAGTCGCCGCTGAGTTCGCCGGTCGATTCGTCGACGTGCTCGGCATCGGCCGCAGCGACGCCGCTGCGGCCCTGCTGACGGCGCGGCCGGCCGATATGGTTCGCGCGGTGAGCACGGTGATGACAAGAAGCCTCGACAGCATGACGGGTGCCGCGGCCGTGGGGCCCACCCACGGCGACGAGTACCTGCCGCTTGACCCGTTCGACGCGATGAGAAAGGGCACGGCGCACAAAGTTCCGCTGATCGTCGGAACCAACGCCGACGAGGGCAGGTTGTTCACCCGCTTCCTGAAACTGCTGCCGACCACCGAGCACGCCATCGAACGAATTCTCGCGCACACCCCGCCGGAGGTACGTGGCCGCGTTCTGTCCGCCTATCCGCACTACCCGCACCCGGAGGCGTGCGTCCAGTTCGGCGGCGACATGATATTCAACACCGCGGCCTGGCAGATCGCCGAGGCACATGCGAAACTTGCGCCCACCTACGTCTATCGCTATGACTTCGCGCCGCGCACGCTGCACTGGGCCGGCCTCGGCGCCACCCACGCGACGGAGTTGCTGGCGGTCTTCGGAATCTATCGCTCACGGGTGGGTGCGGTGCTGACCGCCGGGGTCGATCAGCGGGCCGCCGTCAAAGTCAGCCACCAGATCCAGGGTCGCTGGAACGAGTTCGCCCACACCGGGGTACCCGGCGACGACTGGCCGATTTACAACCACGACGAGCGGCCGGTACTGGTGTTCGACCGGCACACCCACGTCGAGTACGACCCGCATCCGCACCGGCGGAAAGCGTGGGCGGGCTTCTCACTGGCGGACCGTTAGGATCACGCCGGAGGTGTTGACACCCGTCATACGTTTGTCGGGTGACCCAGATCGAAACTCCCGGCGATCTGACCGCCGAATGGCTGACGGTCCACCTCGGCGCGGGCCGGGTTCGGGATTTCACCGTCGAGCGCATCGGTACCGGCCAGATGAGCGAGTGCTATCGGGTCACGCTGAACTACGCCGAGGGCGGCGGCCCCGACTCGGTGGTGCTCAAGGTCGCCGCCAGCGATCCGATGAGCCGACGGACCGGTCACGCGCTGGGCCTCTACCAGCGGGAGGTTCGGTTCTACTCCGATATCGCACCGCGGCTGGGTGGGCCGATCGCGCACTGCTACCACGCCGCGCACGAACCGGAGACCGGCGTATTCAGCCTTCTGTTGGACGACGCCGCCCCCGCCGAGGTCGGCGACGAAATCCGCGGCGCCGACCTCGCCGACGCGCGGCTGGCCCTGTATCAGCTGGGTCGGCTACACGGACCGCTGATCGGCCACACCACCCTCGCCGAGGCGGCCTGGCTGAACCGGGAGAGTCCGGTGAGCCAGGTGCTGCTGAGCCAACTGTTCACGAGTTTCACCGACCGGTACGGCGAAGCCATCACCGGCGAGCAACAGATGGTCTGCCAACGGTTGGTGGACACCTTCGACGCCTATCTCGCCGAGGAGTCGGCCCCGGAACACGTCAGGGGACTGGTACACGGCGACTACCGGCTCGACAACCTGTTGTTCGGCCGAACGGGTTCGTTGCGCGAGCTGACGGTGGTGGACTGGCAGACCGTCACCCGGGGCCCCGCGATGACCGATGTCGCCTATTTCCTGGGCTGCGCATTGACCGTGGCCGAACGGCGGGCACACTACGAGGAGCTACTCGCCGCCTACCATCGCGGCCTTGGCGAGAACCCGCCGGTGACCCTGGACGAGGTCCGGGAGGCTGTGCGCCGGCAGAGCTTCTTCGGCGTGATGATGGCGATCGTCTCCTCGATGCTGGTGGAGCGCACCGAACGTGGCGATCAGA
>JAHZJY010000065.1 GCA_022600695.1 Actinomycetes bacterium
CCGGTAGAACTGCCGCTGGCCGATATCCGCGCCCAGCCATCGCGGACGTCCGCCACCCAGTGCAACCACTCCGGCGCGGTCGCCGTTGCGCAGTGCGGACTGCACCACCTGAACCGCTCCCTCCACCGCCCGCGCGGTGTCCACCGTCGCCGGGCCGGCGGGCTGGGCGCTGGTATCGACCAGGACCACCACATCGACGGAGCGGTCGGTGAGCCGTTCGGTGACATGCAGGCTGCCCCGTCGGGCGCTGACCGACCAGTTGACCGTCCGCAGCTGGTCCCCGGGGACATAGCGGCGGATATCGGCGTACTCCACGCCGGGGCCGGTGAGACGACTCAGGTGAGTGCCGAGGCGTTCCGGCAGCTCGGTTCTGGGAGTGGCGGTCGACGGGGGTTCTGCCAGCGGGAAGACATAGATATCGGCGATGTCGACCGTGCTAACCGCGGTCCGTAAACCGCCCGGTGCGACGACCTCGATACAGGCCCGCAAGGGGTACCTTCCCCATCTCGGCGCGCAGACGGAAACCGAGCGGCGCGCCGCGCTCCCTTCCTCGGTGGCCGCGACCCGCATACCGGGCAGCGCGGTCACCGTCAGGTTCACCGCTGCTCCGTCCGGGTCGGAGGTCAGTTGGGCGACGATCTGGACCCACTCCCCCTCGAAGCAGCGCTGCGCGGCCGGGCTGGCCTGCACCCCCAGCCTCGCCGGGAGTCGCTGCCATCCCAGCGACGACAGCACACCCAGCAGCGGAGCGGCGAAGGCGATCAGGTGCCAGCGTCCCGGCAGCATCGCCAGCGCGAGTGCGGCGGCCGCACCGATGAACAACGACTGGGCCAAAGCTGAGGTGCGCCAAACCAATGAGGCATCGACCCGGCCGATGTTCTCAGCGGAAACGGCGTCCACGAGTTAGGTCCCCTCCGATGCCCGCGGTACCGGCACGCGGCGCAGCAACTGCTCAACCACATCGGTGCCGTGCAGGCTGCGCACCCACATCTCCGGCCGTAGCGTGATCCGATGGCCCAGTGCGGGGACCGCGAGGGCCTTGACATCCTCGGGCAGCACGAAGTCCCGACCGCTGAGCAGGGCCCGGGCCCGGGCCAGCTGGACCAGATCGAGTTCGGCACGCGGGCTGGCCCCGACGACCAGTTGCGGATGGGTTCGGGTCGCCGTGGCCAGCGAGACCACGTATCGCAGGACGTCCTCGTGCACCGAGACATCCTCGACGGACTCCCGCATCGTCACCAGTTGCTCGGCATCCACCACCTCGTTGATCTCAACCTCCGCGGATCCCCGCTGCAGCCGGCGGCGCAGCATCGCCGCCTCGTCGATTTCCGTGAGGTAGTCGAGCGTCACCTTCACCGCGAATCTGTCGAGTTGGGCCTCCGGCAACGGGTAGGTGCCCTCGAACTCGATCGGGTTGTCGGTGGCGATGACGATGAACGGCGACGGCAGCCGATGGGTTTCGCCGTCCATGCTGACCTGATGTTCCGCCATGGCTTCCAGCAGCGCAGCCTGCGTCTTGGGAGGGGTCCGGTTGATCTCGTCGGCCATCAGCAGGTTGGTGAAGATCGGGCCCCGGCGGAATTCGAAGTGCCCCGACCGCATGTCGTAGATGGTCGAGCCCAACAGGTCGGCGGGCAGCAGATCGGGGGTGAACTGAACGCGGGTGAATCGCAGGCCCAGAGCCGCGGCCATCGACCGCGCGATCAGGGTCTTGCCCGTTCCGGGCAGGTCTTCGATCAACACGTGTCCACCGGCGAGAACCGAGGTCAGGAGCAATGTCAGCGCACCACGCTTGCCGACTACCGCCCGCTCTACCTCGTCGAGGACGGCTTCGCACAGCGCGGTGGTGGAGGTGGCCCGCGAACCGGCTCCCGTACCGGACCCCATGGTCATATCTCTTCCAATCGCCGCAGAATTTCGTCGAGGGCTGCTCGGCCGGGACCGGGCTCCGTGCGGCCGCCTCGCGCGGCATTGTTCGGATCGACCCACGGCCAGAGTTCATCGCCGAAGACCATCCGGCCGGTGGCGGCCAGCACCGCCGGGTCCTTGATCCGGGTTGCCAGCATGAATTCCCGGGCGAGTCGGGGTCGCAGGTAGCGGTCCCAGCTGGCGCGGCTGGCATCGGCCCATCCGATCAACGTCTCGGTCCTGGACTGCCACCCCAGTAGGGACTCGAGGGCGTCGTCGGCTGCCGGTTCGGTCCGGTCGTCCGAGCGCACCCCGACGAAACTGTCCCGCAGCACGAGTGCGAACAGCGCCACCGCCGCTGCCGATACCGGCAGCGCCCAGCGCCGATCGATGAGAAAGACCGTCGCCTCGATCAGGAGGACCAACAGGAGCCCGCCGGCCACCACGACCCGGGTCGTCGATTTCGTCATGAGTCCGGTTGCCGCAACTCGTCAAGAACCGCCCGCAGCGCCCGTTCGGCCACCTCGCGGTGGTCTTCGGTCATGACGTGTCTGCTGAACCGGGCTTCGGTGAACACCTCCACCAGGGTGGTCGCGCTGCCCGGGTGCACCGCGCCGTTTCCGACCGCCCGCGCCAGCACTTCCGAGGGAGTGTCGGACTCTAGTGGCGCCGCCCGGGGGGAATCCCCGAGTGCCTGCTCCATTGCGGCGTAGCAGGCGATGATGGCCGCCCGCGGACCGCGACTGAGATCACCGACCTCGGCGAGTCCGCGCTCCGCTGCCAGGGCGAGAGGTTCGGGTCGGGGTATCGGCGGGGACGGGTCGTCGGCAGGCACGGCAGGACCAGGAGGCGGATTC
>JAHZJY010000066.1 GCA_022600695.1 Actinomycetes bacterium
CCGTCACTCCCGCCAGAAGTGCCACCGCGGTCAGCACCGGCCAGCCCGCGCGGACCCGGGCCACCGCCTCGACGGTCGACGTCACCCGGTCACCGTTGAGACCGGGGGCGGACTGGCCTATGGGCTGTTCTGGTACTCGATGTCGACGTTATCGCCGTCGACTGTTGTCACGGTGACGTCGTAGCCCTGCTTCTGATCGCCGGTGACCGCCACGCATTCACCGTAGGTGCCGGGTCGGGCCACGATGTCATCGACGCACTCGACGGTCTCCGCGGGGCTGCCGTCGGCATTCAGCTTCTGCAGCAGGACTTCCTGAACTTTCTCCTTCGCCACCACCGGGAACATCTCGACGTCGATCTCGAGACCGTTGACGTTCTCGACCACAATCACCTGTTTGGCGGTTACGCCGCCGACGGTGACTTCGCAGTTCGCGCTCGAGCCCACCGTGCCCTCCAGACCCGAATCACAGGTCACGGCCTGGGCGTCGTCGTTACCTGAAACCCCTGTTTCCAGTTGCTCCTTGGTCACCGACGGGGAGACGTCGAAGGACACGTCGGAACCGTCCACACCGGTGGCGGTGACCGTGGCCTCCACACTGTTGGTATCGCTGAAGACCACATCGCAGACGGTCGTCTTGCCCACCTCGCCGATCAGGTCACCGTTACAGGTCACCGACTGCGGAGGATCGCCGGCTTCGGTCTGTTGATCTGCAAGACGCGTCTGCAGATCGGCGGCGCTGAGCGACGTGGTGGTCGAACACCCGGTCAGTCCCGCGCCGAGCAGTCCGGCCATCGCCAGGGCGGCTCCCGCCGCCGCAGTGATTCTCATCAGGTGCTTCCTCCACATATCCTCGTTACCAGGGCAATTCGTCGGGGATGACCCTATAACGCGGATGTCCGTTGCGGCGCGCACTCGCCGAACTCAGGCGCGTGTCTGCAGCCGCGCCTCGCGGGCGTAGAACTGTTCTCTCGAGACCTGGTGGATTCGGTCCATATCGGCGATGATTCCGCGCAACTCCCGAAGGAACGCCCGCCGCCGATCCCGTAGATCGGGTGATGGTTCCAACAGACTCTGATCTGCCGCCACCTGGCGGGCCGTCGCGAACAACAGCGCCGAGACCGATTCGGTGCTGCTCACCAATCCCTGTGCCGCATACTGGTTTCCGACGCCGAGGGCGAGCCTACTGAGCTCCTTGTCCCCGATATCGGCCGGCGCGTCGCACAGTACGTCGGCGACGATTTCGTAGGCCTCGAAGAACGGACGCAGCATGGCGTTGGACATCAGTGGCCGCTTGGCGCAGAGCAGCGCATCGACTGCCTCGGGGCCGGCGTCCAGCTGAGACTCCCAGTCCTCGTTCCACTCCAGTTCCTCGGCGATGTTCTCCCGGAACGTGGCCGTCGGCGCGAAGTAGAAGTCGAATTTGAGCAGGGCACGCAACCGAAGCGCCTGCGCCCAGAAGGCGTCGAACCGCTCCCCCTCGGGCGCGCGGGCGGCGTGCACCAGAGCAAGTTCGACGATGGAAGTCTCCAGGAACGCGTGAATCATGGAGTTCCGGTAGAAGGCCGCCTCGAGTTCATGCTCCGGGGCGATTCTCCAAACCGGTTCGTGGCCACCGTCGACCCGGGTGACCGGATGGCCGCTGGACAGTGCGTCCACGGCAGCCCGCACCCCGTCCGAGGAGTGCAGACGCAGGGCGCTGTTGGTCATCGGGGTTTTCTTGCGCTCCAGGTAGTCCAGCGAGTCCTGCAGCGTGTGGTGCAGCTGGCTGAGTGTGAGTGCGCGGCCCCGGGTGGACAGCAGTAATGCGGCCACCAGGCTGGTGGCGTTGATCGGGGTTGCCCGTTGAATCCGCCAGGACACTTCGATCGCCATCCTCTGCAGCGCGAGGCGTTTGGCCGACTCGTCGCCGGCGATCGGGCCCCCCGGGTCACCGAGGTACTGTCGCATCGAGACCGCCTCGGGAAAGCGCACGTAGATCTTGCCGTAGTTGCGCTCGCCCTGAGCCTTGATGAAGTTGATCAGCCACTCTGCCCCCTCGGGGATCTTCTCCCCGCCCCGCGCGTAGGCCGCATACTCGGCGGTCTCGTGCAACTGGTCGAAGCTGACCGACGTCGGCTGTAACAGGATGTCCTCGCTGCGGCCGTCGAGATAGGCGTCGGCGACGTAGCTGAGCAGACCGAGCTTGGGCGGCAACATCTTTCCGGTGCGCGAGCGGGTGCCCTCAATGGACCAACTGAGGTTGAAACGCTTCTGCACGATGTACCCGACGAATTCGCGCAGCACGTACTTGTACAGCGGGTCGTCGAGTTTGCGGCGCAGAAAAATGACACCCGAACGCCGCATCAGTGGACCCATGAAACCGAAGGACAGGTTTATGCCGGCGAAGGTGCATGCCGGCGGCAGTTTGTTCTCCTGCAGGGCAACCGGCACGACCACCCCGTCGAGGTAGGACCGATGCGACCACAGGAATACCGCAGGGTGATCTTCCAGCGCGCGCCGCATCGACTCGATCTGGTCGGAGTCGTAGTCGAGGCGGGAGTCGAAGCCTCTGCTGAAGATGGTGCGTCCCAGGTTCGGAATGAGATCGACAGAGAACCTGCTCCACCCGGTAGCCAGCTCATTGAGCATGACTTCTGCCTTCTCGGCACTGGCCCCGGGAATGCCTTCCATACCCTCCACGAATCGCGACGACGCCATCAGCTCGTCGGTGACCAGCCGGGGTGACTTGTATTCCGGCCCGAGCAAACGCAATTCGATCCGCTCGACCGCCAGGTTCGCCCGGCGCAGGACGAATTGGGCGAAATCGCTGGGGCTGCCACCGACGGTGTTCTCCTGCCACTGCCGGCGCAGCTCGGAGACCGTCGCCGGATCGCCGGCGACGATACGGGCGCGAGACGGGTTCTTGCGCAGGATCGCCCGCTGCAGCATGTCCGGCGGACGGTAGGTGTCCCGGCCGGACAGCAGGCCCACCACCTTCACGCGGGTGGGCAACCCCCCGGGCACCCAGAACACCCGGACCGGCACCACAGCGCGGTCCGCGGCGGCACTGAGCTTGTCAGCGAGTTCGCCGACCAACTGCGGTGACGGATCACTGTGCGGCAGTCGCAGCACCTCGACCCTGGTGTCGGGGTGTGCGCGCCGCTGCGCCTGTAACCAATCGTTGAGCAGATCGAACTCCGCTTTGGACGACACCGAGGCGAGCACCAGAGCATCGTCGGTGGTGCTGAAGTCGGTGAGGTAGTCGACGGCGCTCATCGGCGCCCCCTCGGGGTGTTCCGGGTGGTCTTCTCGGCGACGGCCTTTTTGGCCACAGTCTTCTTCGCCACACTCTTCTTCGCCACACTCTTCTTCGCCACAGTCCTCTTCGCCGGGGTTTTCTTCGCGGCGGTCTTCTTCGCCGGGGTTTTCTTCGCGGCGGTCTTCTTCGGGACCGCCTTCCTGGGCGCGGCCTTCCCGGCGGCCCGAGCCGCCGCCTTCTTCGTCGCCGCCCCGCGGCGGTAGAGATCGGCCTCGGGCACTCCACCGGCCGGCCAGTCGGCCAGGGTGTCGACGTACAACTGCCGAACCTCGCCGATCTTCTCCGGCAGGTTGTCCAGCGTCCAATCCTGCAGTGATAACGGCGGGTAGACCACGATGTCCACCGTCCCGGGGTGCAGGGTGGAGGAGTCCCGGGCGGACAGCACCTCGGCATTGCGAATCACGATTGGCACTATCGGGACCCCGGCGGCCATCGCGAGCCGGAAAGGCCCCTTCTTGAATTGGCCGACCGATCTGGTGTCCAGTCGGGTGCCCTCCGGGGCGATCACCACCGAAAGGCCCTTCCGCGTCAACTCCTCGGCCTGCTGCAGGGCCGCGACGGCCTTCTTGGGGTCGTCGCGGTCGATGAAGACGGTATCGACCAGCTTCCCGAGCGTGCCGACCACCGGATCGTTCTGGAGTTCCTTCTTACCCACCCCGGTCCAGTTGTCCTTGACCATCGAGCCGACCACCACCGGGTCGAAGTTGTTGCGGTGGTTGAAGATGAACACCGCCGGTCGGTCCTTCGTGAGATTCTCCTCACCCAGCACGTTGAGCCGAACGCCGTTGATTCCCAGCAGCATCTGCGGGAACGCGGCGGTGAAGAAGTTCACGCCACGGCGACGACTCCGGGTCAATAACCCCCAACCCACCGCGCCGTAGGCCGCCGGCACGATGGATCCCACGCCGAGCAGAGTGCGCACCTGACCCAGCAGGCCGCCACGGCCGCGGCTGTTGAACCGCAGGATCGGCCAGCCGCGCTTACTCGCCACGCCGGCCATCTTGTCGCCGGGATTGGTCGGACGGGGGTTGCCGACCAGGTGCATGAGTGCCAGATCCTCATCACCGTCGGCGTAAAAGTAGCTGTCTTTGAGATCGATATCGTGATCGGCGGCGAACCGCTGCACCGCGTTGGCCTTACCCGGCCCCCACAGGATCGGCGTGACGACTTCGCCGGTCAGCACGCCGTTGTCATCGACATCGAACCGGTTGGTCAGAACGTTGGGGATACCGAGGAATCGGGCCACCGGCTCCACCTGGATCGTCAGGGCCGACGAACTCAGCACCACGGTGTGACCGCGTTCCATGTGCGCGTGCACCAGATCGCGCATCTCCGGATAGATCCGTTTTTCGATCTTCTCGGCGAACAGTCGCTCGCCGATCTGCTGCAGATCCGACAGCGGGCGGCCGCGCAATACCTCGGTGGCCTTGTTGATCAGCCCCTCGAACTCCATCCGGCCGAACTGGTGGTTGAGGCCCGCGGCAACCATATTGATCAACTCGCCGACGCCCATATCGCCGTTGCGGAACCGCTCGCGGGTCAGGATCACTCCGGTGAATCCGGCAACCAGGGTGCCGTCGACGTCAAAGAACGCCCCGATCCTGGGTCCGCGCGGGCTGGCCATCACCTCGGCCACCGAACCGGGAAGCCGCAACTCCCCGGCACCGCTGGCGGACTTGTCGCTCATGAATAAGCCACCGATCTCTTCGTGGACGCCCCGGGGGGCATCGGGGGGGCCGTCGAGGCGGACGCCGCGGTTTGGTCCACCTGGTCGGGAAACGACGCGGGCACGACGTGCGGGTGCGGGTCCCCGGCCAGTGCCAGCACCTCGTCGAAGCCCTGCCGCAAGCAGCGCGCCCACAGGTCGGGATCCGCGATCGCGGCCCGGTCATAGCGTGTGGTGACAGTCGCGTAGCCGCCGCGCGAAATCAGCACCACCATCATGGCGACACCGGGCAGCGGCCCGACACCGAACTGTCGCAACACTTTCGCACCGGCGATGAAGGTATCGCCCGGGTAGATGGGGACGTTGCTGGCTTGAACGTCGGAGGCGATGACAGAACCGCTCATGGCCTCCAGGGCGGCATCGGGCAGCAAGGTGAGTACCGGCGCCACCGCCCCGATCAGGTCGATGGCAGCCTCCTCGCGACGGGAGATCATCTGCTTGCGGATCTTCTTGATCCGCACCACCGGGTCTGCGGCCCCGACCGGCGCTCCCAGGTTCACGCCGGCGAACCGGTTGCCCCCGGCGGGATCAGCCTCGGCACGCAGATTGACCGGCACCGCCATCGGAAGCGTGTTGACCGGCACGCCGAGGGTTTCGTGGTAGACCCTCAGTGCCCCACACAGCCCGGCCAGGTAGGCATCGTTGATCGAGCCGCCGGCCGCGTGCGCCGCGCGATGCAGGTCACCGAGTTTCATCTCGATGGCCTCGGTCCGGGTCGAGAGGCTTCGGCGACGCAACAGCGGCGAGGGGTCGGCGGCCCGACGCACCATCCGGCGTCCGGATCGGGCGTATTCGATGGTCCCGAACAGTGCCGACGCCGGGTTGCTCACCGCCTTGCCCACCATCCCCAGTCCGCCGGCCAGCGCACCGACGACGCCGTCGACGATGGCAGCCGGCAGGTGGGTGAGACCTTCGCGCATGAGGTCGGTGCCGGTGATGTCCTCGGGAACCGGCAGCGGCGGCGTCGGACGTGGCCTGGCGTCACGCTCGAGGTCGTAGATTTCGGCGAACATCGCGGTCGCACCCACTCCGTCGGTGACCGCGTGGCTCAAGTGCAACAGCGTCGCGGCCCTGCCACCCTCCAACCCCTCGACCAGGGTCGCCGTCCACAGCGGCCGGGAGATGTCCAATGGTGACTGCAGCATCACCTCTGCCAGGTCCAGAACGTCCCGAAGTGTCCCCGGCTGCGGCACCCGCACCCGTCGGACATGGAAGTCGAGGTTGAAGTCCGGGTCGACCACCCACCGGGCCGGGGCGGTGGGCAGCATCGGCATCACGACCTTCTGCCGCAGCCGCAGCACCTTTCGGGAGGCGTTCTCGAACAGGGTCCGAAAACGTTCCCAGTCCGGCGTGGCGTCGAGCACCTCGAGCGCCATGATCCCTGAACGGGTCCGTGGGCTGGCCTCACCACGGTGCATCAGCAGATCGAAGGCACCGAGTTGGGACGGCAGCCCAGATGCGTCCACGGGGCCGCTCATCAATACCTCCTCACCGCGTGAC
Source organism: Actinomycetes bacterium (assembly GCA_022600695.1). Taxonomy (GTDB): domain Bacteria; phylum Actinomycetota; class Actinomycetes; order Mycobacteriales; family Mycobacteriaceae; genus Mycobacterium. The sequence continues at coordinate 6,525 of JAHZJY010000066.1, forward strand.
CGCATTGCGCGGCATCAGGCCCGCCTGTCTGCTTGATCAGGCTAGTCCGAGCACCCGTGCGGCGGGGTCGATTACCCGCGTGCCGCCGATTCAACCGGCCGGGCGGACGGCGACACTGCCACGGTCGTCGCGCGCGTCGACGTGACGTCCGTAGACGATGCCCAGGAACGCCGCGACCGCCTCGGCGGTCATCTGGCAGCGCAGGGTGGCGATGGCGTCAAAGGCATGGTGGGCGTTCGGAATCTCAGCGTGGGCGACGGTGTGGGCGCCGACGGCGTGCAGGGCAGCGGCGAACGCGTCGGCCTGGGAGCGGGGCACGATCGTGTCGTTCTCGCCGTGCAGGATGAAGAACGGCGGGGCGTCACGGTGCACTCGCAGGGTGGGCGATGCCGCCTCGAACAGCGCGCGGTCCTCGGCCAGCCGGCGCTGCATCACCATGGTTTCCAGCAGCGGCAACGTCAGCTTGTGCATGCGGTCATGATCGGTGAGGTCGTAGACGCCGTAGTACGGGGCGGCGGCCTGCACACTGGTGTCGGCGTCCTCGAAGCCCGGTTGCAGGCTGTCGTCGCCGGCGGTCAGAGCGGCCAGCGAGCTGAGGTGCCCGCCCGCGGAGCCGCCGGTGACAGCGATGAAGTCGGGGTCGCCGCCGAAGTCCGCGATGTTGGCGCGCACCCATGCGATGGCCCTCTTGACGTCGACGATGTGTGCCGGCCATGCGTTTCGTGGGCTACGGCTGTAGTTGATCGGTACGCAGATCCAGCCGAGTTCGACCATCCGCGTCATCAGCGGATACGCCTGTCCCCGTTTGTCGTTGACCGACCAGCCACCGCCGGGGACCTGGATGAGCACCGGAGCGGGCCGGCCTGCGGGCAGGTCCGGGCGGCGCCACACGTCGAGCAGGTTGCTGCGTCCACCCGGGCCGTACTGGATGTTGGTGGTCGTCGCGGCGTAGCGCTTACGGTGCCGCATCGCCTCAACCAGGCCGCCCAGTTTCGGCTGACGCGCGCTGTAGGTCTCCAGCGGCTGGTGGACGGCCGACAGGTAGTCCGCTCCGAAGGTCTCGGCCAGCGCCGCGTCGAGGACGGCGTCGGCACGCTGGCCGGCCAGGCCGCGGGCCACCCTCTCCACGGGCGCGGGCAGCGCGGAGAGCGCGTGACCGGTCACGACGTGCGGGGCGAACTCGGCGGCCAGCCAGCCCAGCACCCAACCGGCGAGAGCCGGTGACCCGCGCAGGACTAACGCGCTGGCCTGCACGGCTTGACTACATCGACCGCTGATCTCGTCGATCGCGCTGCTCATGGCTGTCGGCTCCCTTGAGACATCCCGGTTCGGCCCCTGAACGCGGCACCGAGGTGCCCGACCCGTGACGCTAGCGAATCCGCGGGGCCACCACCGTGATTTCGCCGCGACCGGGTCACCGAAAACGGCGTTTCCGCAGACCATCGACCCGAAAACCGGTCGCTGCGACACGGCCGGATACACTCACGATCGCTTGCCTCCGTAGCTCAGGTGGATAGAGCAAGGGCCTTCTAATCCCTAGGTCGCACGTTCGAGTCGTGCCGGGGGCGCAAGTAAAGAGCAGTTCAGGAGATCTGCTGGAACGTGCGGGCATCAGCGACGGTGGGCGAAGGCGATCCCATTGTCGGAATAAGCCGATCCAGCGGGAAGG
>JAHZJY010000389.1 GCA_022600695.1 Actinomycetes bacterium
CTTTCTTGGCCGTAACTTTCTTGGCCGCAGCCTTCTGCGCGGGGGGCTTCGGCACGGCAGCTTTCTTCGCTGGCGCTCGACCTGCCGTCGCTGGGCGAGATGTCGACCTGCGGGGCGTCGCCGTCGATGGTTTCGGAGTGTCCTCGGGCACCGGCTCGATGGCCTCGGCGCGTTCCTCCCCGCGGTTCTCCAACTCCGACAGGTGACGGGAGACGAGGGCGGAACCGACGCCCATGGCCAACGCCACCGGCCAGTCGATGAGTTCGAGCACGGCCAGTCCACCGAGCGCCGCGTAGATCGCGAGTTGCTCCGGCGGCGGCACCGGCACCCGCCCGATGATCGGCAGATCGACCGAGTAACTCTTCCCCTGCGCCACTTTCCGGGAGGCTTCGCGCTGAGCCGCCAGCAGGCCTTTGGTTTTCGTCATGAACATGTTCGTTGTCAACAACATGGTCGTGTCCTGTTCACTTTGCGGATCCGTTCCGGTCATGGGGACGGGGTTACTTGAACGTATGGCACACCCTTCAAGCTTCGCCGGACCCGACGTCCTTGTCGACACCGGTGCCCGGTTGCTCACCCCGGCGGTTCGGGAGATCTACGCCGTCCTCGTTCGGGTCGGCGTCATCGTCGTCCACGACTGAGTCCGCCGCCGCGGGCCTCATCCAATCCAGCAGTGTGGGCGCGTATACGCCGAGCAGCGCTGCCACCGCGGTGGCCAGGAACGCCTGACTCCAGCCCAGCGGACCCACCGGGGTGCAGCCGAACAACTGGCTGACCCCGGGGGTGCTGATCACCGCGGCCAGCAGGAGGAACGATCCTGCCGCCGTCGACACCACCAGGGGGCCGTGCGAGTCGGCCAGCGTCTGCGCGAGTTGGGTCGAAACCAGGCCGATCAGCGCGATCGTCGCCGCCCGGCGCTGCGTGCCGGTCAGCCGCCCCATCAGCCAGGCCAGGGTGGCTCCGGCGGTGGTGGCCGCACCACGGACGGCGATCTCCCGCCACATCGCCGCCTCGTCACGGTCCAGGGCGCGGGAGCCGTCCTGCTTGCTGACCGCCAGAGCAGCCGCGGGAAGCGCGTCGGTGAGCATATTGACGAGCAGCATCTGCCGGGCATTGAGCACCGAACGGCCGGTCAGAAGGGAAGTGATCAGGGCGAACACCACCTCGCCGGTGTTACCGCCGAGCAGAACCGATACCGCCGACTGGACGCGGCGCCACAACTGCTCCCCTTCGTCGAGGGCGTCGATCAGAGCTTCGAGTCGGCCGTCGAGGAGCAGGATGTCGGCAGCGGTGCGGGCCGGGTCGCTGCCGGCCGCGGCCACCCCGATGCCGACGCTGGCGGCGCGGATGGCCGCGGCGTCATTGGCGCCGTCGCCGACCATCGCCGTGATCAGGCCGGTGCGTTCCAGGGTCTGCACCACCTCGACCTTGTGCTCGGGGGACATCCGGGCGAAGACCACTCGGTCGGTGACCGCGGTGGCGCGTTCATCGGCCGATAGCGACTCCCACTCGGTTCCGGTGATCACGTCATCCTCGGTGATCGGCAAACCCAGTTCGGCGGCGATGACCGCTGCCGTCAGGGGATGATCACCGGTGATCAGCCGCACTGCGATACCGCGCGCCGCGAGCTCGGCCAGGAGCGGTGCAGCGTTGTCCCGGGGGGTGTCGGCCAGACCGATCAGCCCGATCGGCTTCAGCGCGGACCTGCACAGCCGTTCCATCACCGCCGGATCGGTGGCGGCCTGGGCGGCCTGACGAGCGGTCAGGGTTCGCTCGGCGACGGCCAGCACCCGCAGTCCCTCGGCGGCCAGTTCGGCGACCATGGGCGTCACGTCAACGGCGTTGCGTGCCAGCGCCGCGGCAAGCACTTCGGGTGCACCCTTGATCCTCAACCGGGTGCCGGTCAGGGACGCGGCGAACGGCCGGCCGGACTGGAACGGCAGGTAGCGGACCGGTTCGTCATGGTCAAGGTCACCGGCGGCCAGCCGGATTGCCTCGTCAGTGGCGTGCTCAGCCTTGCCGTTGTGGGCGGCGATGGTGCGCGCCGCGGTGGCGATGACGGCGTCGCGGGTGCGGCCGGGCAGGGGGCGTACCCGTTTGACCGTCAGCCGGTTCTCGCTGAGGGTTCCGGTCTTGTCGAAACACACCACATCGAGACGAGCGAGCGCTTCAACGGAGTTGGGGTTGCGGATCAGCACATGTCTGCCGCTGAGCTTGCGGGCCGCAGCCAATTGCGCCAACGTCGCGACCAGGGGCAGGCCCTCCGGCACCGCCGCGACCCCGACCGCCACGGCGCTGCTGATGGCCTCCCGCAAGGGCGATCCGCGCAGCGTGCCCAGCAGGCCGACCAACGCCCCGCCGCCGAGACTCCAGGGCAAGGCCCGACTGGTGATCGAGGCCAGCTGAGTGTGCAGACCGATCCGCCGGGATGTGCCGGGGGTCAACGCCATAGCCCGTTGCACCTCGGTGCCGCCGCCGACCGCGGTGACAACGGCGAGTCCGGTCCCGGCGACCACGGTGCAGCCCGCGTAGACCATGCAGGATCGCTCGGCCAGCGGCGCGCCGGGTGTGGGATCGGTGTTCTTGGACACCGGCAGCGACTCACCGGTGAGCCGGGACTCATCGACCTCCATACTCGCGGCCTCGATCAGCCGGGCATCGGCCGGCACGATCTCTCCGGAGCGGATTTCGATGATGTCCCCGCGGCGCAGTGATTCGGCCGGGACATCATCGGCGGCGTCGGTCTCGAGTGGTCCGATCCGCCGCCGGGCCGGCGGATCCTGCACCGCCAGCAGGCGTCGCAGTGTCCGTTCGGCGTGCAGCTGCTGCTGGGCCGACAATGCGGCGTTGGTCAGCAGCACGCTCCCGACCAGCGCGGCGTCCAACGGGGAGCCGAGCAGGGCGCTGGCCACCGCGCCGGTCGCCAGGATCGGCGTGATCGGATCGGCGAGGTTGGCCCGGATCTCCCCGGCCAGGTCGCCGGTAAGCGACCAGCCCGCGGAGACGGCCCGAAGCGCCAGGCGGGCTGGCGCCAGCAGCACGGACGGTTGAGCGGCGGGTGCCGTGCGCATCGACGGGGGGCGTGGTAAGAGTCGCCGTATCTCGTCGATGTCCAGGCTGTGCCATTCGTGGCCCGGTTCCGGTGTCGGAAGCGGCTCCCGGAAAACCTTGTCACCTGCCGTGAAACCTGTCCACAACCCGGCGAACACACTGGTATTGACCGCATCCGGTCCGTAGCCCGGTACCCCCGGCACCAACATCAGCGCACCGATCGCCGAACCCGACAGCGACAGCTTGACACCCCGGGTGCTGGCCTCGCGGGCTGCGGGCAGGGCGCGCAGAATGCGCCATGCGGCCGGCAGATCGGGTACGAACAGGTCGGCGCCCCACGGCAGGCTGGTTCCGCGGGGAATCCCGATGGTGATATCTGCCTCGTGCTGGGCCGCCATCTCGGAGGTGGTCAGGAACACTGTCGTCGCGCCGTCGAGGTGGAGACGCGAGACGACGTCGGCCAGCGTGTCATCGAGAGTTCCAGAAACCGGGTGGAGGGTGTCGAAACCCTGTCCCAGTGAGCGCAGGCCGTCGTCGCCGACTGATATCACCCGGGCGCCGCTCCGGCGGGCCTCACTGACCACCGCGGTGGCGAACGGATCGCGCATCGGGCTCACCAGCGACTCTCCCGCGGTGCCTGCTCCGGGGATCGTCGACAACGGGTGCCAGCCGGGACCGATCAACCCGGCGTCGAGGGCAGCATAGGCCGCCTGCCAGGCCGGGGTGCGGTGCGAATTGCCGACTCCCCGAATTCGGCTGACCATTAAGTCGTCGGTGTAGAGGGCGCGCGGGTCGATCACGATGGCGTCCACCCGGTCCAGCGCCCGCAATGCCCGGGGCCGCACGACCACGGTGTCGTGGTGGCTGGTCAGACCACGGGTCATGGCACAGCCGAAGGCTTCCCGGGCCGCACGGGTCGGTTTGGGTGCGGAAACCAGTGCCGCGGCGCCGGCCAAAGTGGGGCTGCCGGAGAGCAGGCCGACCAGCGCGGCGGCGCTCACGCCCAACCAGCCCGCCTGATCGGCGTACTCCTCTCCGGGGCCGTGGGCGAAAACCGTTGTGCCGTGGGCCGGTCCGCGTCCGTCCGGGCAGTGCCCGGCGAGTTCGGGTTCGTGACGATGCCAGGACTGCCGCACGTTCCACGCTTCGCCGGCGAGTAGCGTGCGACCGGCCGCCTCGGCGGCGGCCGAGGTAGGCGAGACGGTCAGTACGTTGGCGGCCGCGTTGAGCATCGACAGCACCAGGTCGGTTCCCTCGTGGCCGATTGTGCGAACCAGTCGGTGGCGGACGGCCGGGATCTGTTCGGCCAGCGTCGGGATGACCGAGACGATATTGGGCAGCCCGGGAAGCCGCATCGTGGCCCCGGCCAGCGAAATGCCGAGACTCGCGGCGGCGGTGGCGGCACTGAGCACCCGCGCCACCAGCAGAGCGTCATCGCCGGGCAGGGTCAACGGGTGCCGATGGTCCGCGGTCCGGGTCCCGGCCTGTCGCTCCGCGGTGGCGACGACATCGGCAAGGTCTCCGTCCGGTCCATGCGGGGAGACGGTGATCACCACCCGGGCAACCGAACGGTTGACGACGGCGTCGACCACACCGGGAACGGCGCGCACCGCATCGAGCACCCGCTCGGCGATGGCGTCGGCGTCCGGGCCGGAAAGCCCCCGGACTTCGATCCAGTACCGCCGGCCGTGCCTGCTCCTGCGCCGGGTCGGCGGGCCGCCCACCGCCTCAACCGCCATCGCAGCCGCTGCGCGCACAGTGGTGCGAACCCCGGGCAGGGTGTCGAGCATCGCCTCGCCGGCACGGGTAGCGGTGGAGCCCCCGATCAGTGCGGCTGCACCGGCCAGACCGGCGACCGTCGTCGTCGTCGTGACGGCCAGGTTCAGCCCTGCCGCGGTGGCCCGAATCGGGGCCCGGAGCAATGTCCCGAGCCCCGCCAGGTCCGGCCGTGGAATCATCACGTCACCGTACCGGCCGGCCCGCAATGACTGCTCGGGGACGAATGCGCACCCGGGCAGCCCTAGGTCAGCCCGGGTGCGGGTGGACTGTGGTGACGGCCTCCGGTCCGGCGCGCACCGCCGCCTCGCAGCGTGCGGCGAGTTCACCGCGACCGGCGCCCGGTAGTTGCAGCGCGCTCAACTCCACGTTGACGATGGTCACCGGGGCCCGCGCGGTCCGCTTCAGTGATGCCCCCAGGGAGTCCTCACCCAGGAAGGCCGGCGCGGTCGACGGACTACCATCGCGGTGCCGGTAGGTCAGGCGCAGCGGCTGTACCGGACGGCCGGCGTCGATGGCGGCCTGGAACAGCGCCGGGCGGAACTGGCCGTAATCCGGACCGCAGTAGGTGGTTCCTTCCGGGAACACGACGACGGTCTGTCCGTCGCGCAGCCGATGGACCACGGTGCTGATCACGCCGGGCAGTTGCCGGAGGCTGCCGCGTTCGATGGGGATGATGTCCGCGATCCGTGCGGCTGCTCCCACGGCCGGCCAGTCGGTGAGATCGGCTCGGGCGACGAACGCCCCCGGCAGGACGGCACCGACGGCGAAGATGTCGACCCAGGAGATGTGGTTGCTGACGACGAGCATGCCGCGCAGGTTGCGGACCGGGCCACCGGTCAGAGTGATGCGCACGCCGA
>JAHZJY010000390.1 GCA_022600695.1 Actinomycetes bacterium
ACCTTCGACTGCATCCGGCTGGCGGCCACCGCGATGAGCAGGCTCGAGCCGACCGCCACCGGTGAGCGCGGCGCGATCGTGAACATGACCAGCGTCGCGGCCTTCGACGGGCAGATCGGCCAGGCGGCGTACTCGTCCTCCAAGGGCGGGGTAGTCGGGCTGACCCTCCCGGTGGCCCGCGACCTCGCCGCCGTGGGGGTCCGGGTCAACACGGTGGCCCCAGGTCTGATCGACACCCCGATCTACGGCGAGGGTGAGCACGCCGAAGCCTTCAAGGCCAAGCTCGGTCAGTCGGTCCTGTTCCCGCACCGCCTGGGCAAACCGGACGAACTGGCCTCGATGGTCATCGAGCTGATCACCAACTCGTATATGAACGCCGAGGTGATCAGAGTCGACGGTGGCATCAGGATGCCGCCGAAGTAGACCCGGCCGTATTTTGCCCACCCGCGCCGCTGAGATCGTGCGCGATGCCATCAGCGCCAGCGGTGGCCTCGGTGAGCCGTGGTCCCTCGATGGTGACAACGCGGTGCGGGTCGGCAACCTGCTGCTGGAGGTCGACGTGGACGATCTCGGTTGGATGCTGACGGCGTACGCCATCGACGGCGGAGAGGCCGATCCGGTCGCGGTGCTCACGGAGTCGGACGGCAACCCGGTGCGGGCGCTCACCGCCTGGCTTCGGAAAGTGGCGGGCCCGATGTCCTGGAGGCGCGTCGAGCCCGGCCAGTACCGCTGCGGCGGGTATCTCGTCGGACTGCTCGACACCGGGGAATGGTTCGCCGAAGGGCCGCGCGTGGACAGGTGTTTCGACCACAAGCATGATGCTCAGGCTGCGTGCGACTCCGCCCGCAGATACATCCCCTCGCCCCCGAACCTGGTCTAGAGAACCGAGGCGTCGGCTCCGAGAACCGAATCAATGTCGGTGGTTGCTGTCAGGATGAGCCCATGGGGGCAAGTGTTCAGCGATTCGGGGCCCGGCGGCATGGCCGCACACTCAACGGGGCCGGTGTAGTGGTGGTTTGCGTCATGACGACCGCCGCGGTGTGCGCACCGGTGGCGCGCGCGGACTACGGATGGGTTGCCGTGGCGAAATCGCCGGCGCGGGAGTCGCTGGATTGGAACATCAACACCAGCCGGGAGGCGGCCGAAACCGCGGCCCTACGCCAATGCGCGGTCCTCCAGAACGCCGGTGACTGCGCGCTTTTGGCATCCGGACCCAATTGCGTCGCCGTCGCGTGGGACGCCGCTCAGCCGCTGAACCGCGCCTACGCCGCCGCCGCGGACACCCCGGCGGCGGCATTGAACGCCGCTGTGGCGGCCGCGGGGCCGTTTGCCAACGACCCCGACGTCCGGTGTAGCTACTTCTCCTCCGGGGTGCCCGGGGATGACCCACGGATCACCCCGCCGGGGCAGAAGGTCGTCTAGGACGCCCAATCCCGTTGGGTCAGAAGATTTCCGAGATCATGCAGCGCACCGACCCGCCGCCGTAGGCCTCGATGGTCTGCACATCGCCGACCAGGATCTCGCTGGACTTCTCGATCTCCGCCTTCTGCTCATCGGTCAGCACACTGAAGGTCGAGTGCGTCATCACGGTGTAGCGCTTATCGTCAGCGCCGAGTACTTCGATCTCGTTGCCGGCGAAGTTGTCGATCTCGTGCTCGGAGACGGCGAGGATCTCCTTACCGCTCTCGGTCAACTCCTCGATCACCAGCTTGCGCTCATCGGGGTCGTCGATCGCGTCCAGGCAGACGACGGCGTACTTCTCGCCGACCGCCATCATCACATTGGTGTGGTAAATCGCGACGCGCTGCTGGCGGTAGGTCTGGAAGCCGTGGAACGGCACCGCCTTAAAACCGAAATCCTTACAGAACTGCAGGAACAGCCCTTCGTCGGCGCGTTCGGAAAGGCAGCAGTAGGCCTTCTTGTTCGCGCGGTCGAGCACCATCGCACCGGTGCCCTCGAGGAATCGGCCGTCCTTCTCGTGCTTGGTGTAATCGTAAATCCTCAGATGGTCGCGTCCCATCGCCTCGACGAGCGCGCCCAGGAACTTGATGCGTTCCAACCGGCGGTCCTCGGCGAACATCGGACACAGGACGAGCCGGTCGCCTTCCAGGGAGACGAACCAGTTGTTGGGAAAGATACTGTCCGGCGTGTCGAAAACCGCGGCGTCGTCCTCGATCACGTGGACGTTGACGCCCTTGCCGCGGAGTTTGTCGACGAATCCGTCGAACTCGATCAGCGCCTTGGCCTGAACGATATCGTGCTTCTCCCCGAGGTTTTTCTGGAAGAAATCGTTGGTCGCGGTCTCGGCGTTGAAATAGAACGAACAGGGCCGCACCATGGCGATGTCACGGGTGATCTGGCGATGCTTCATACAAACCTCCTACAGGAAACGTAACAATGGCTCACTGCACGATGGACCACTGCAGTGGATCACTGCGCCAGTTCGGCTGCCACGGCGTCGAAAGCCCGCAGCGTGTTCATCTGCGGGTGCGGGTCCGCCGAGAGCGCCAGGGTGGACACCTTGGCGGCGACGAGCTCCGCGGTGCGATTGATGTAGATCATCTGGCCGCACATTCCCAGGCACAGCACGACATCGTTACCCGGATAGGGGAACCACATCTGGTTGCGGTACATCCCGCCGGGCATTCCGGTGTCGTCGGGGCTGGCGGCGAAGGCGGCACGGGAGTCGGGGCCGCCGTCAAGGGTGTCGGCGATCCAGTGCGGCGACAACACCTGCTGTCCGGTTAACGAGACGCCGTCGCGCAGGAACAGCGATCCGAACCGGATCATGTCGGTCAGAGTGGCGCTGATTCCGCCGTTGAACAACCCGCTGCCGGCAGAATCCACACCGATGTCGGCGTCGCGTTCGGCACCGATCCGGGTCCACAGCAGCTCCGACATCAGGCCCGGCATCCGCCGGCCGCCGACCACCTCGCAGATCCAGCCGAGCACATCGGTCTCGCAGGAGCGGTATGCGAACGGTCCGCCGTGCGTCGACTGGCGACGAAGGGTCAGCAGGAAATCGCGCAGCGTGGGCGGGATGTCCGGACCGCTCCTGGGTTCCCATCCGAATGCCTGGTCGAGGGTGTGGATCTGCGCGGCCGGGTCACCGTAGTCATCCGAGAAGGCGATACCCGACCTCATGTCGAGGAGGTCTCGCACGGTCGCACCGGCATAGCCGCTATCCGCCAGGGCCGGGACGAAGGTCGTGACCGGCGCGTCGAACGCGATCGCGCCCGCATCGTGGAGTGCGCCGGCAACGGCGCCCACCAGCGACTTGCTCACCGAGAAAAGCAGGTGCCGGGTATCCGCCCGCATGGCGCCGCGGTATTCCTCGGCGACCATCGCACCGCGATGGGCGACGGCCCACCCATCGGTGGCCGTGGCGTCCATCACCGCACCGACGGTTCTGGTCACGCCATCGGCGCAGAGCAGCGGGGTCTGGGCTATCGGTGCCCGGGCCGGGGGTACCGTCGCGACCGGTCCGGTCCCGCGCGATATGACCTGCGTCGGCACACAGTCCGCGACGTGCTGGAACGACCACTGCGCGAAGGCCGGCGAAAACCAGTTCGCCAGCGTGATCCCGGCCGGCCGCGAGCCGGTATCGGAGCTGATCACGCGCGGGCGACAAGCCGCGAGACGCCGGGTGCCCCCGGGGTGAGCGGCGTCGAGACGAACCTCGCCTTGATTCCGTTGACCCACCGTCGGCACTGCTCGGTGAGCTGATAGTCGGCGGTCTGCAGATGCCCGCGAGTGAACAGCACCCCGAGTTGGGCGCCCTCGCAGCGTAAGTCGCCGGGCGCGGCGATTCGCATGTAGAACGCCTCGGACTCGTCGTTCACCGATGACCAGTCCCGAGCCGGACGAGCGAAGGAGACGTGGCCCGCTTCGTCGAGACGCCACACGCCGGTGACTGGGGTCGCGGTGAAGATCTCGATATCCGGCGCGGTCTCCGAGATGATGACCTGCCCCCAGACCTCGTCCTGACCGTAGCCCCGCTCCCAGCGTGCGTTGACCGCCGCGATGTCCAGTTCGTAATCCACATCCAGGTATTCGAGGAGGTGGAAGAGGAACAGCGGGATGTCGGCGTGCGCCTCGGTGGTCAGGTTCGTCATCGGGCTCGCGCCGCTGAGCCGCGGGTTCAGCTCGCCGAGGTAGAGCTCGTCGGAGTCAAGATCACGCAGGAGATCCACCTCGAAATAGCCGCGGTAGCCCTGTCGGCTCAGGACGTCACCCAGTTTCCGGACCATCTCCCGCGCGATGTGGGTCTGCGCGGGCGGCAGGACGTCGCGCCAGATGTCGTTACCGCACCATCCGCCCTTGGTGGCAGTCAGTTCCGGGTACCCCACCAGGCTCGTCATCGGCGGGCCGATCACCGTGCCGTGCCGGGTCACGGTGCCCTCGAGGCACACCTCGACATTGCGGATGCGTTTCATGATCTTGATTTCCGGCTGGCCGCTCAGGGTGGCGGCGCAGTCGTCCCAGTCGCGCTGACCGCGCACGAAGAACGTCGTGCTGCCGGCGTCGCCGTAGGCGGCTTCGACGACCAGATCGTCGCCGAGCCCGGCGCCCTGCGCCAGCCCCATCAGTTCGTCGTAGGAGCCGGCCCGGCCCATCACGTTCGGCACGCTCGGCACCCCTGCCTCGTCGGCCAGGCGGGTCATGACGATCTTGGAGTCCAGTCGATGACTCAGTTCCGCCGGCGGGTGCATGACGTCGAGGCCGGCAACTCCGGCCAGGGAATGGGTCTGCTCATCAAGCATCACAAAGCAGGCTTTACCGCCGCGCCCCCGTTCGGCGACGAACTCGAGTGTCTCGGGGTCGCGGAGCAGGTAGTTGCACACATCGCCCATGGAGTCGAATTCGCGGCGATCGCGCCGCCGCGGTACGAACACCCGCGGGTGCAGGCCTTCGAAAGAGTCGTAATACGACAGGTAGTGGAAGTTCCGTACCCAGCGGTCGATGCCCAGCAGGTTGAACGGGGTCGGGGAGATGAAGTAGAGCGGTGTGGCGTTGGTGTGGAAGAACGCCCGGATATCGGAGAGGCCGTTCAGTGGACGGTTCGGTGCGGGGGAAGACGGCGTGGCTGCGCCGGGGTCGGAGTGCATGAGCCCATTCTTGCCGCTGCGGTACCCGCGCACCCGAACCGACCCCACTCGATGGGCCGACGCGGAGGACCGCAGAATCCTTGCAGAGGCAACCACAAATGCCGCCGACGTGGAATCGGCCGTTGCCGGCCGGGTGGCGCTGATCGAGAAGTGCGCCGCCGAAGCGAAACTCAGCGATGAGTCACCGCGTGCCGAGCCTCGGAGATCACGAACCGGATTCGGCGGGCCCGCGGCGCGTGAGTCGTACCTCGGTGATGGTGTTGCGCCCGACCGCAGTCACCTCGATCGTCCAGTTCTGCCGGTCGACCCGGTCGCCGGCGGCCGCCGGGATTCGTCCCAGCGCCTCGAGCACCATGCCGGCGACGGTCGTGTAGTTGCCGCGGGATGTGTCGGCCATGTCAACGCCGAGGTCCGGCAGATCGTGAATCGGGAAGCTGCCCGGTACCACCAGGCTGCCGTCGGGCATCGTGCGCACCGCCAGGACATCCCGGTCGGTCTCGTCGTAGATCTCACCGACGATCTCTTCCAGGACATCCTCCAGGGTGACGATTCCCGCCACCCCGCCGCGCTCATCGATGACGACTGCGAACTGTTCGCGATCGGCCTTGAATCGCCGCAATGCCTCCGAGACGGGCAGGCTGTCCGGTAATTGGGGCGCCTGCCGGGCCGCATCGGCGACGGTGGGTTGCCCGCCGAGCAGATCGCGAAGGTGCACCACGCCGACGACCTCGTCGAGGTCCTGGGAGCGGACGACCGGGGCCCGGGAATGTCCGGACTCGGCGAGCATCGTCAGTGCGGCGTCCACCGGCATGGTGGACGGCAGCGTGACGACCGCACGCCGCGGTACCAGGATCTCCCGCAGGACCCGTTCGTGGATCTCCAGCGCGCCGGAGATCACCTCGCGTTGTTCGGGTGTCAGCCCGCGATGGGCCGCCACCAGCTCCCGAAGTTCGGCGGGTGACAACTGCTCGGCGGCCGCGTCGGGGTTTCCGCCCAACAGCCGAACCAGGATGTCGGTCGCTTTGCCGAGCAGCCACACCATGGGTTTGGTGAAGTTGGCCAACTTGTCCAGCGGAACGGCCACCAGCAGGGCCCAGCGGTGGGCGTATTGCATGGCCAGGCGCTTCGGTGCGAGTTCCCCGACGACGATATTGACCGCCGCCAGCACGACCGTCACCGAGGCGATGGCGATGGCTTCGGCGGCGCCGCCGAGAAAGCCGAACACGGGTACCAGGGGTTGGGCCAAGGTGACCGCTGCGGTGGCCGAGGCCAGATAACCGGCCAGTGTGATGCCCAACTGGATGGTGCCCAGAAACCGGTTCGGATCGCGGGCCAGGCGCACCAGAGCCTGTTCCCGGCGGCCATCGCTGCGTTCCAGTGTGCGCAGTTGACCTTCACGCAGCGAGATCAGGGCGATCTCGCTGCCCGCGAACAGTCCGTTCAGCAGGAGCAAAGTTGCGATCAGGCCAATATCGAACCAGTAGCGACTCACAGATCCACTCCTCAATCGGGACATGAGACGATCGGCGTCCCCGTGACGCTAGTCGAGCGTTGCGAACCGTCAGTCCGGCTTATCGACGCGGAATCCCCAGGGGAGTTCGAGGCGGTGCCGGGCCAGCAGTTCGGCATCGGCCAGTACCGAGCCGATCGCACCGTCGGCGACCACCGCACCGGCGTCCATGACGATGGCCCGGTCGCACAGTTGGGCCGCGTACGGCAGATCATGGGTGACGATCAGCAGGGTTGTCTGGAGCGTCATCAGGGTCTCAGCCAGCTCGCGCCGACCCAGCGGATCGAGATTGGCCGACGGCTCGTCGAGAACGAGGACGTCTGGCCGGCATGCCAGTACCGTCGCCAGCGCCGCGCGTCTGCGCTGCCCGGCGGACAGATGGGCGGGGCTGCGCTCGGCCTGGTCCGCCAGCGACACCGCGGCCAGGGCTGCGGTGACGCGTTCGGCGAGATCCGCCCCGCCGACCCCGAAATTCGCCGGACCGAAGGCGACGTCCTGGGCGACCGTCGGCATGAACAACTGGTCGTCAGGATCCTGAAAGACCACACCCACGAGCTGTCGGATGGCCCGAAGGTTCCTGCGCGCAATCGTGATTCCGTTGATTTCGACGGTTCCCGACGACGCCGTCAGCACACCGTTGAGGTGCAACATCAACGATGTCTTGCCGGCGCCGTTGGGGCCGAGAACCGCGACCCGTTCGCCGGTTTCGACGGTCAGGTCGACACCGTCGAGCGCCCGGTGCCCGTCGGGGTAGACGTGGCGCAGGGATTGCACTCGCACCGCGGGGGTCATCGCAGTATCCATGCCGAAACGGCCACCAGCACGGCGGCGAACGCGGGCGCCAGGGTCAACGCCCAGACCCGGGCCGGTGCTTGAGTGGCATCGCCGGCGCCCGGCAATAGCCGCGGGACGGTGCCGTCGTATCCACGCGAGAGCATGGCGAGGTAGACGCGCTCACCGCGCTCGTAGGACCGGAGGAACAGTGCGCCGGCACTTTTCGCGATCGCGCCGACCTGATGCAGGGTGCGTGGCGAGTCGCCGCGAGAGAGCCGGGCCATCCGCATCCGGTTCGCTTCGGCGGCG
>JAHZJY010000067.1 GCA_022600695.1 Actinomycetes bacterium
CGGCCACTGATGTGGCGGCGCGGCGACGACCCGGCGGTGGGTGCGCTGGTTGCCGAGCGGTTCGGGGAACAAGTGGTGGCCCGCTCGGTGGATCCACTGCTATCGGGGGTGTACGCGGGTTCGGCGGCGACGATCGGGCTGCGATCAGCGGCTCCGACGTTGGCAGATGCCCTGGATGCCGGCGTGGACAGTCTGACGGCGGCGGTCCGCCGAGTACTGCCCGGCAGCACCAGCGGGCCGGTGTTCGGGGCTGTGGACGGCGGCTATCGGGTGCTACTGGACGAGTTGGTGCGCCGCAGCGGGTTGCGCTGGGTCCAGTCGGCGGTCCGCAGGCTCTCCGGCGACGGGGCGCACTGGGTGCTCGAGGACGCCGCCGGTGGCACCACTCCGGCTGCCGGGGTGGTGCTGGCGCTGCCGGCCCCGAAGGCGGCCGGTCTTCTCGCCGACATCGCGCCCCGCTCCGCGGCGGCCGCTGCGCGGGTGCAGGTCGCCTCGGCTGTTGTGTTGGCCATGGCGGTCCCGGCGGGCACACCGTTTCCCCCGCAGTCCGGAGTCCTGGTGGCCAGCGGCGAGGACCTGCATTCCAAGGCCATCACACTGTCCAGTCGCAAGTGGGGCAGACGCGGCGGTGCTGAGCTGCTGCGGTTGTCGTTCGGCCGATTCGGCGACGATATCGCCCGGTCGAGCTCCGCTGAGCAGCTGCAGACCTGGGCGTTGGAGGACCTGGATGCGGTGTTCGGTATCCGAGTGGATCCCCTCGAGGTGCTTGTGCGGCGCTGGATCGATGCGCTGCCCCAGTACGGTCCGGGCCACGCCGAACTGGCCGCCGAGATCCGGACCGGGCTACCGCCCGGCATCGCTGTGACCGGCAACTTCCTGGACGGTGTCGGGGTCCCCGCCTGCCTGGCAGCGGCCGACCGGGCGGCGGACGCCGTGTTTGCTGAATTTCACCCATGAGGGCATAAACTTAAGCCGCATCATCGGCAGGAGGGCCCATGGCGTCTGGTTCGGCCGTCCGGTACGTGCGGCAACGCCGCGCCACGACACCGATACCCGCATCGGCGGGAGGCTGTTTCGTGACCGCCATCCTGGTCATTGCCTTCCTCATCGCCGCCGTCTGGTTATTCGTCGGCTGGGGTGGCCCGCGCACCATCGACGTCGTGGGCGGGGCTGCCTCGGTGCTCGTCACCAGCGCCGCGGCGGCATGCGCGGCCTTGGCGGCACGGTCGACGACCGGACCGGTGCGTATCGCCTGGACGGTGATGGCGGTCGGTTCGGTCGCGGCCACCGTCGGTGAGTCCATCTGGGCCGGCCGGGATTTGCTGGGATGGAAAGTGTCGTTTCCGTCGGTCGCCGACGCCGCCTATTTGATGTTCCCGGTCGCGGTGCTGGTGGCGCTGCTGCTGTTTCCTTCGGGCCGGGGTCGCCAATCACAGAGCCGGTTGCTGCTCGATGGGGTGATCATGGGCGGATCACTGTTGATCGTCTCGTGGTTGACGGTGATGCGGGGGGCCTACTCCGCAGGTGGGCAGAGTCAGCTCCATCTGGTGGTATCGCTGACCTACCCGTTGATGAACCTGGTGACACTGACGGTCGCGGCCGTGGTTTTGGCGAGCGCGGGGGCAGGTGCGCGATCGACGCTGACCTTGGTGACGCTTGGCCTCTTCTGTATGACGCTCGCCGAGAGCGTCTTCGCTTACCTGTCGGTGGGTAACGGGCCATTCAGCGGTCATCACCTGGTCGAGATCACCTGGATGGCAGGGGTCCTGCTGATCGCGCTGGGCGCCGCCCACGGTCGCGATGCCGTGTTCGATCAGCGCCCGGGTGAGGTCCCGGGCTGGACGTCGGTATGGCTGCCGTATGCGCCGTTCATGGTGGCGGCCGTGATGGTCGCGGTCGGACCCCGCGGCGCCTCCACGGACGGCCTAATCCTGGTCACCGGGGTGATTCTGGTGGTCGCCGTGCTGGCCCGCCAGTTTCTCGCGGTCTCGGAAACCAAGCGACTCGTGGACACCATCACCGATCTGGCGCTGCGGGATCCGTTGACCGGACTGGCCAACCGGACGCTGTTCGCCGACCGGCTGGCCGGGATCCTGGCCTCCCGATCCGATTCGGATACTCATCCGGTGTCCGTGCTGGTTCTCGACCTCGACGGTTTCAAATCGCTCAACGACACCCTGGGCCACTCGTTCGGCGACGAGGTTCTGGTTGCGGTGGCCCAGCGGTTGGGCCAGGTGGCCGGACCCGCCGACACGGTGGCCCGGTTGGGAGGTGACGAGTTCGCGGTCCTGTTGCGGATCTCCCCGGACCGGGCACATGACATCGCCGGGCAACTCTCGGCCGAGTTCGAGAGCCCATTCCTCATCGCCGGCCAGCCGGCGCAGGTGGGAGCCAGCATCGGCGTCGCCACGGCCAGACCGCAGGACACGACCGCCGAGGAGTTGCTCAAGCGCGCCGACCTGACGATGTACGCAGCCAAACGCAGGCGCGCAGCGCCTGCGCGCCGGGTGTTGGAGGCGGCCGATGCAGATTCCCCCACACTTCTCGCCGAGCTTCGCCAGGCTGTCGCCCAGGCGCAGCTCGTGCTTGTCTACCAACCGCAGATCGACCTGCTCACCCGCCGCGTCGTCGGCGTCGAGGCACTGTTGCGGTGGCCGCACCCGGATCACGGTGTGCTGCTGCCCGGCCGATTCCTGCCGTTAGTCCGCGACCACGATCTCATGGCGGCGATCACCGACCTCGTTGTCGAACATGCGTTGGACGATGCCCGGAGCTGGCAGCGGGCCGGGGTCGATATTCCGGTGTCGGTCAACGTTTTCGCGCCCATGATGGCCGACCTCGCCCTGCCCGAGAGAATTGGTGCGGCGCTGGCCGAGCGGGGACTCGACCCCGACATGCTGACCGTCGAGATCACTGAGGACCTCCCACTCGGTCGGATCGGCCCCACCAAGATCGTCCTCAACGAACTACGGCGGCGAGGTGTGCGAATCTCGATCGACGACTTCGGCGCCGGCTACCCGGCTTTGTCCTACCTATGCCACCTGTCTGTCGATGAGGTCAAACTCGACCGGAACTTCATCGGCCCGCAGCTGGCGGACCCTCGGGTGGAGGCGGTGGTGCGCGCGGTGGTGGCACTTGCCGGCCAACTCGGGCTGACCGTCGTCGCCGAGGGTGCCACTGATGCGCAGATCGTCGCCCGGTTGATCGCGTGGGACGTCGGTATCGCCCAGGGCGACTACCTGGGTGCCCCGGTGGATTCCGGTGATGTTCCCGGATTGGTTCGGAATTCGACTGCCGGCCTGGGCGTGGCACCATAGACGCATGGCGAGACTGGACTACGACACGCTCAACGCCACCATCCGGTATGTGATGTTCTCGGCCTTCGCCGTGCA
>JAHZJY010000068.1 GCA_022600695.1 Actinomycetes bacterium
CCCCGGAGTGGCGTAGGCCACGACATCCGGCCCCGGAGTGGCGTAGGCCACGACATCCGGCCCCGGAGTGGCGTAGGCCACGACATCCGGCCCCGGAGTGGCGTAGGCCACGACATCCGGCCCCGGAGTGGCGTAGGCCACGACATTGGCTGTTCCCTCCAAAAAGTGCCGTAGATTTTAGGGATGGTCGCTAACCCGCAGGCCGAAGTGGCGCGTTCGCCCCTGGAAATGCTGGCCGATGTGCCGGATGCGACCCTCCGCCGACTCAAGGGACGCTCCGGCCGGCTGGCCACCGAGGCCGTCCGCGCCATGCAGGATCGGCTGCCGTTCTTCGCCGACCTGGAGGCCTCCCAGCGCGCCAGCGTGCAGCTGGTGGTGCAGGCGGCGGTGGTCAACTTCGTCGAGTGGATGCACGATCCCACCAGCAATGTCGGGTACACGGCCCAGGCGTTCGAGCTGGTGCCCAAGGATCTGACCCGCAGGATTGCGCTGGCCCAGACCGTCGACATGGTGCGGGTGACCATGGAGTTCTTCGAGGAGGCCATCCCGATGGCGGCCCGCAACCCCGAGCAGGCGGCCGCGCTGACGGTCGGGATCCTGCGGTACAGCCGCGATCTGGCGTTCGCCGCCGCCGGCATCTACGCCGACGCCGCCGAGGCGCGAGGCTCCTGGGACAGCCGGATGGAGGCCAGCGTGGTCGATGCGGTGGTTCGCGGTGACACCGGCCCGGAGTTGCTGTCCCGGGCCGCGGCGCTGAACTGGGACACCACCGGGCCGGCAACCGTGGTGGTCGGCACCCCGCCGCCCGATCGGGAGGAACTGGCCGGTGAAGACGTCCGCGATATCGCCCTGCGGCACGACCGCGCGGCCCTGGCCGACGTGCACGGCACCTGGCTGATTGCGATCATCTCCGGACCGCTGTCACCGACCGACCGGTTCTTCAACGACCTGCTCGCCGCCTTCTCCGACGGTCCGGTGGTGATCGGCCCGACCGCCCCCATGCTCACCGCGGCCTATCACAGCGCGGGGGAGGCAATCTCGGGGATGAATGCCGTGACCGGCTGGAGTGGTGCCCCGCGACCGGTGCCGGCCCGTGAACTGTTGCCCGAACGGGCCCTGCTCGGTGACACCTCGGCGGTGGCAGCCCTCTACAACGACGTCACCAGGCCGCTATCGGATGCCGGCCCCGCCCTGTCGGAGACGCTGGACGCCTACCTCGACAGTGGCGGCGCGATCGAGGCCTGCGCCCGGAAACTGTTCGTTCATCCAAATACGGTCCGATATCGCCTCAAACGGATCGCCGACTTCACCGGCCGCGATCCGACCGTGCCGCGCGATGCGTACGTCCTGCGGGTGGCCACCACGGTCGGTCGACTGGGTTATCCCGCCGCACCGACCAGCACACCCCAGACCAGTGCGAACACCTCGGTGTCACAGCTCACCCCACCGCTGGTCGGCCTGGGCCGCGAAGAGTAGGTCGCGGGACGGTGTCGCTGACGTCGCATTCCCAAGCACTTTTGTAGGGGTTCCACAAAAACCTAAGACAAGGTTCATAATCCTTTACACCCCGCAAATCGGCTTTCACAGTGTTCTCTTAGAGATGTGATCGCGCTCCTCGCGCCCGGACAGGGCTCGCAGACCCCCGGCATGCTCGCCGAGTGGTTGACGCTGCCCGGAGCCGCCGACCGCATCGCCGCCTGGTCACAGATCAGCGGCCTGGATCTGGCCCGGCTGGGTACCACCGCCACGGCCGAGGAGATCACCGACACCGCGGTCACCCAACCCCTGGTCGTCGCCACCACCCTGCTGGCCTTCGACGAGATGAACCGCCGCGGCCTGCCCCGCGCCGCTGGTGACACCCTCGTCGCCGGCCACTCGGTCGGCGAGATCGCGGCCTACGCCATTGCCGGCGTCATCGGGGCCGATGACGCGGTCAAGCTGGCCGCCGTCCGCGGGGCCGAGATGGCCAAGGCCTGCGCGGCCGAACCCACCGGCATGTCAGCGGTCCTCGGCGGCGACGAAGCCGAGGTGCTGGACCGCCTGGAAGCCCTGGAACTGGTCCCGGCCAATCGCAACGCGGCCGGACAGATCGTGGCCGCCGGCGCGGTGGCCGCCCTGGAGAAGCTGGCCGAAGACCCCCCGGCCAAGGCGCGGGTGCGCCAGCTGGCCACCGCGGGAGCCTTTCACACCCGGTACATGGCCGCAGCCCTGGACGGCTATGCCGCTGCCGCCGCCGGGGTCACCCCCGCCGATCCGCGGATCACCCTGCTTTCCAACGCCGACGGGCAGCCGGTGACATCGGGCGCCGAGGCGATGACCAAGCTGATCGCCCAGCTCACCCGCACGGTGCGCTGGGACCTGTGCACCGCAACCATGCGGCAGCGCGGCACCACGGCGATCGTCGAGTTCCCCCCCGCCGGGGCGCTGGCCGGGATCGCCAAACGTGAACTTCGGGGCGTCGCGACGCACGCCGTCAAGACACCCGCAGACCTGGACGGCCTGACCGATCTCTAGGCCAGCCGCCAGAACAACCGAATCTCAAGACGAACACAACAGAAAGGAGCCACAACGTGGCCGCCAGTCAAGATGAAATCATCGCCGGTCTTGCCGAGATCATCGAAGAGGTAACCGGTATCGAGCCCTCAGAGGTCACCCCGGAGAAGTCCTTCGTCGACGATCTGGACATCGACTCGCTGTCGATGGTGGAGATCGCGGTGCAGACCGAGGACAAGTACGGCGTGAAGATCCCGGACGAGGATCTCGCCGGCCTGCGCACCGTCGGTGACGTCGTCGCCTACATCCAGAAGCTGGAAGAGGAGAACCCCGAGGCTGCCGCAGCCCTGCGCGAGAAGTTCAGCCAGTGACCAGGCCTTCCACTGCTAACGGGGGTTTCCCCAACGTCGTGGTGACCGCCGTCGAGGCGACCACGGCGCTGGGCGCTGACATCGACAGCACGTGGAAGGGCCTGCTCGCCGGGGAGAGCGGCATCCGGGTCCTCGAGGACGACTTCGTCACCAAATGGGATCTGCCGGTGCGGATCGGCGGACATCTCGTCGACCCGATCGACGACCACATGGGCCGACTGGACCTGCGGCGGATGTCCTATGTCCAGCGGATGTCGAAGTACCTCGGCCGCAAGATGTGGGATGCCGCCGGCGCCCCGGAGGTCGACCCGGACCGCTTCTCCGTCGTCATCGGCACCGGATTGGGTGGCGGTGAAAAGATCGTCGAAACCTACGACACCATGAACGAGGGTGGCATCCGCAAGGTGTCTCCCCTGGCCGTTCAGATGATCATGCCCAACGGCGCGGCGGCGGTCGTCGGTCTTGATCTCGGCGCGCGCGCCGGGGTCATCACCCCGGTGTCGGCCTGTTCCTCCGGATCGGAGGCCATCGCCCACGCCTGGCGGCAGATCGTCATGGGTGACGCCGATATCGCGGTATGCGGCGGTGTCGAGGGCATGATCGAGGCGCTGCCCATCGCGGCATTCTCGATGATGCGGGCGATGTCGACCCGCAATGAGGATCCGGCGGCGGCCTCTCGGCCGTTCGACAAGGACCGCGACGGGTTCGTCTTCGGCGAGGCCGGGGCGATGATGATCCTCGAGACCGAGGAACATGCCAAGGCCCGCGGCGCCACGCCGTTGGCCCGGCTGCTCGGCGCCGGTATCACCTCGGACGCGTTCCACATGGTGGCGCCGGCATCGGACGGCCTGCGGGCCGGCCGGGCGATGACCCGGGCGATGGAGCTGGCGGGCTTGTCGGCCAAGGACGTCGATCACGTCAACGCCCACGCCACGTCGACATCCATCGGTGACGTCGCGGAGGCGAGCGCCATCCGGGTTGCCGGTGTGGAACACGCCTCGGTGTACGCACCGAAGTCCGCGCTCGGCCACTCGATCGGCGCGGTGGGCGCGCTCGAGTCGATCCTGACGGTGCTCTCGCTGCGCGACGGGGTCATCCCGCCGACGCTGAACTACGAGACACCCGACCCGGAGATCGACCTCGACGTGGTGGCCGGTGAACCCCGCTACGGCGACTACCAGTACGCCATCAACAACTCGTTCGGTTTCGGCGGGCACAACGTCGCGCTCGCCTTCGGACGATACTGACCCGGGCAGAAGGGACCCAACTGCACCGATGGCACAGCTGACAACCGGAAACGGGCTGCCGAACGTGGTCGTCACCGGCTTCGCGATGACGACCGCGCTCTCTACTGACGCCGAAAACACCTGGAAGAAACTCCTCGACGGGCAGTCCGGGATCCGGACACTCGAGGATTCATTCGTCGAGGAGTATGACCTGCCGGTACGCATCGGCGGTCATCTTCTGGAGGATTTCGACGGCGAACTCAACAAAGTCGAGCTCCGCCGGATGTCCTACCTGCAGAGAATGGCGACTGTCATCGGCCGGCGGGCATGGCAGAACGCCGGATCGCCGGAGGTCGACACCCGTCGGCTGATGGTGTCGGTGGGCACCGGAATGGGGTCGTCGGAGGAACTGCTGTACGCCTACGACGCCATGCGGTCCAACGGGCTGCGGGCAGTCTCGCCGTTGGTGGTCCAGAAGTTCATGCCCAATGGCGCCGCCGCGGTCATCGGCCTGGAACTCGGGGCGAAAGCTGGTGTCAGCACGACGATTTCGGCATGCGCGTCGGGGTCGGAGGCGATCGCCAACGCCTGGCGCAATATCGTCTACGGCGAGGCCGATATGGCGATCTGCGGTGGCGTGGAGACCAAGATCGAGGCGGTGCCGATCGCCGGGTTCGCCCAGATGCGGATTGTGCTGTCGACCACCAATGACGACCCGGCCGGCGCCTGCCGGCCGTTCGACCGAGACCGCAACGGTTTCGTGTTCGGCGAGGGCGCCGCGTTGATGGTGATCGAGACCGAGGAGCACGCCAAAGCCCGCGGCGCCACCATCCTGGCCAGGATCATGGGGGCGTCGGTCACCTCGGACGGCTACCACATCGTCGCACCGGATCCCAACGGCCAGCAGGCCGGCCAGGCCATCACCCGCGCCGTACAGTTGGCCGGGCTGCAGCCCAGCGACATCGATCACATCAATGCCCACGCCACCGGAACCCAGGTCGGGGACGTCGCGGAGGGCAAAGCCATCAACAACGCGATGGGCGGCCACCGGCCCGCCGTCTACGCACCCAAATCAGCCCTCGGCCACTCGGTCGGCGCGGTGGGCGCGGTGGAGTCCATCATCACGGTGCTGGCGCTGAGGGACGGCGTGATCCCGCCGACGCTCAACCTGAGCAATCTCGACCCGGAGATCGACCTGGACGTCGTGGCCGGCGAACCGCGCCCGGGCGGCTACCGCTACGCGGTGAACAACTCGTTCGGATTCGGTGGCCACAACGTGGCCATCGCGTTCGGAAAGTACTGACGTCGGACAGAAGTGACACAACCCGGAACCGGATACACCACACAGCACGAGGAGGTTGGGATGACGATCATGGCTCCTGAGTCGGTCGGCGAATCGCTGGACCCTCGAGATCCGCTGTTGCGACTGCGCACGTTCTTCGACCAGGACAGCGTGGAGTTGCTGCACGAGCGGGACCGTTCCGGCATCCTCGCCGCGGCCGGCACCGTCAACGGTGTGCGCACGATCGCATTCTGTACCGACGGCACCGTCATGGGCGGTGCGATGGGGGTCGAGGGCTGCCAGCACATCGTCAACGCCTACGACCTCGCTATCGAGGAGCAGAGCCCGATCGTGGGCATCTGGCATTCCGGGGGTGCCCGACTGGCCGAGGGGGTACGTGCGCTGCACGCGGTGGGGCTGGTGTTCGAGGCCATGATCCGGGCCTCCGGTCACATCCCGCAGATCTCGGTCGTGGTCGGCTTCGCCGCCGGCGGCGCCGCCTACGGGCCGGCTCTGACCGATGTCGTGATCATGGCGCCGGAAGGCCGGATCTTCGTCACCGGTCCAGACATCGTGCGCAGTGTGACCGGTGAGGACGTCGACATGGAGTCGCTGGGCGGCCCCGAAACGCACCATAAGAAGTCGGGGGTGTGTCATATCGTCGCCGATGACGAGCTCGACGCCTACGCCCGCGGCCGGCGACTGGTCGGATTGTTCTGTCAACAGGGGCATTTCGATCGCACCAAGGCCGAGGCCGGCGATATCGATCTGCATGCTCTGCTGCCGGAATCCCCCCGGCGCGCCTACGATGTGCATCCCCTGGTGGAAGCGCTGCTGGATAGTGACGCGCCCTTCGAAGAGTTCCAGTCCAAGTGGGCCCCGTCGATGGTCGTCGGGATGGGGCGGCTGTCCGGTCGCACCATCGGGGTGATGGCCAATAACCCGCTTCGTCTCGGCGGCTGTCTGAACTCCGAGAGCGCCGAGAAGGCTGCCCGCTTCGTGCGCCTGTGCAATGCGTTCGGCATCCCCCTGGTGGTGATCGTCGATGTGCCGGGTTATCTGCCCGGGGTCGATCAGGAGTGGGGCGGTGTGGTCCGCCGTGGCGCGAAACTGCTGCACGCCTTCGGTGAGTCCTCGGTTCCCCGCGTCACTTTGGTGACCCGGAAGATCTACGGCGGCGCCTATATCGCGATGAACTCCCGGTCGCTGGGCGCGACGAAGGTGTTCGCCTGGCCGGACGCCGAGGTCGCGGTGATGGGCGCCAAGGCCGCCGTCGGAATCCTGCACAAGAAGAAACTGGCCGCCACACCCGAGTCCGAACGGGAGGCGCTGCACCAGGAACTGGCCGCCGAGCACGAGCGGATCGCCGGCGGGGTGGACAGCGCGATCGAAATCGGTGTCGTCGACGAGAAGATCGACCCGTCCCATACCCGCAGCAAGCTGACCCGGGCCCTCGCCGAGGCACCGCACCGGCGGGGCCGGCACAAGAACATCCCGCTGTAGTCACCCCCCTTGCGCGAGCAGACGCAGAAGTCTCCGCACGCTCCGCGTGTCGGAGACTTCTGCGTCTGGTCAGCGGGAGGCGGCGAGGAATTCCCGCGCAGCGCCGACCGCCCGGTCCCGGTCCGCCTCCACCAGTCCGATCCGGGTGCGGCGGTCCAGGATGTCCCCGACGTCCAGCGCGCCCTCGTGGGTCACGGCGAACTCGAACTCCGCGCGGGTGACGTCGATACCCTCGACCGCCGGCTCCGCCGGGCGATCACAGCGTGCTGTGGCCAGGACGGCGGCCGACTCCGCGCCGTACCGGGCGACCAGCGAGCGCGGGATCTCCTCTGAGATGGGCTGGGCGGCAGCGGGACCGGCCGGTGCGCCCACCAGGGGAAGGTTCCTGGTGCGGCACGGTCCGGCCGGCAGTCCCCGGGCCGCCGCGGCGCGACCGAGGACATCCTCGGCCATGTATCGGTACTCGGTCAGCTTTCCACCGACCACGCTGAACAGCCCTGAATCGGATTCCAGCACCGCGTGGTCACGGGACAGATCGGCGGTCTGCCCAGACTCATCCCCGGCGTCGATCAACGGCCGCAGACCCGCATAGGCACCTCGGACATCCGCTGCCGTCAACGCCGTCCGCAACGCGGTGTTGACGGTGTCCAGCAGGAACGTGACCTCCTGCGGCGTCGGCTCCGGGACATCCGGGATCGGGCCCGGCGCCTCCTCGTCGGTGAGACCGAGGTAGACCCGGCCCAGCTGCTCGGGCATGGCGAACACGAAGCGGTTGGTCTCCCCGGGGATCGGAATCGTCAGCGCCGCCGTCGGATTCCCGAAGCTCGCGGCGTCGAACACCAGATGGGTGCCGCGGCTTGGCCGCAGTTTGATCGACGGATCGACCTCCGCCGCCCACACCCCGGTCGCGTTGATCACAACCCGGGCCGCCAGATCGATGCTCTGACCGGTCACCGTATCGGTGAGCCGCACCGAAGAACCCGTGGCCGCCGACGCCGTCACCCGGGTCAGGACCCGCGCGCCGTGCCGGGCGGCGGTACGGGCCACCGCGATCACCAGTCGCGCATCGTCGATCAGCTGGCCGTCGTAGGCCAGCAGCGCCCCGTCAAGCCCGTCGCGGCGCACCGTCGGCGCCATCGCCGCCGCCTCGGCCGCACTGATCCGTCGCGGTCGCGGCAGGATCGACCTCCGGGTCCCCGCCAGCGCCCGCAGCCCGTCGCCGGCCAGGAACCCGACTCGCACCAGCGCCCGCTGCGACCGGCTCATGGCCGGCAGCAGTGGAACAAGTTGCGGCATGGCCGTCACCAGATGCGGTGCGGTGCGGGACATCAGGATTCCACGCTCGACCGCGCTGCGCCGGGCGATACCGATATTGCCGCTGGCCAGGTAGCGCAGACCGCCGTGGACCAGCTTGGAGCTCCACCGGCTGGTCCCGAACGCGAGATCGTGCTTCTCGACCAGCACCACCGACAGTCCCCTGCCGGCGGCATCGAGTGCGATCCCGGCTCCGGTGATCCCGCCACCGATGACGACGACGTCGACGGTCCGCCCGTCACCGAGGGCATCGAGGTCGGCGGCCCGACGGGCACCGCTGAGGGCGCTGAGATCGCTGGGGGTTGGATCAGGCATTGCGCAGGTATCCGTTCAGGGCGTGGGCGAGTTCGGTGGTCAGTGCGTCAGAGTCCAGGATCGGTTCGACAATGTGGGCGGACTGGATGGCGGACTGGGTGATCAGCAATACCATGGCGGCCAGTTGACGCGGATCCCCCTGCCGGACGGTGTTGTCCAACTGGGCTTTCCGCAGCTCGTCGGCGACCAGGTCGATCACGATCTGCTGGCTGGTGCCCAGTCGGTCGGTGATGTAGACCATCGCGAGGTCGGGGGCCGACCGCAGGACCCGCCGGATCAGGTCATCCTCGCGCAACCGGCGGGCCACCCCGACGATCCGGCACACCAGGGCGTCCCGGCCTCCCCCCCGAGACGGGGCCTGCCGCCAGGCACCGACGATTCGATCGGTCAGCAGCGAAGCCAGGATGGCCCGGGTGTCCGGCCAGCGCCGGTACACCGTGGGCCGACTCACCCCCGCGCGACGGGCGATCTCGGCGACCGTCACCCGGTCGACACCGAAATCGCCGACGCAACTGGCCGCCGCGTTGAGAATACGGTCACCGACATCCACCGACTCGGCGTTACTGATTGACAACATCTGTAATACTGTAACCCGTGACCGAAACTGATGCCGGGGACCTGCTGCCCCCGATGGCCTGGGACGCGTGGGGCGACCCCGAACTGTCGAAACCGTTATCCGACGGTATCCGGACACTGCTCGAACAGGCACTCGGCGTGACCCCCGCCGAGGTCACCGCACCCGGTATCGAAGACGTGCAACTGTCCCGGTCGGCATTGACACCGACGCACCGCGACGGTCTCGCCGCGATCGTCGGTGCGGGGTATCTGCGCACCGGGGATCGTGACCGTCTCCTGCGCGCGGGCGGTAAGTCCACACCGGATCTTATGCGCCGCAAACAGATTCACCAGGACGGCCCAGATGCCGTGATCATTCCGGGCACGGAGGACGAGGTAGCGGCCATCCTGGACTACTGCTCGGCGCACCGGATCGCGGTGGTGCCGTTCGGCGGTGGCACCAGCGTGGTCGGCGGGCTGGATCCGATCCGCGGTGCGTTCGAGACCGTCCTCACCCTGGATCTGTGCCGCCTCGACGCGCTGCACTGGCTTGACGCGATTTCCGGGGAAGCAGAACTCGGCGCCGGGGTCACCGGACCGGACGCCGAACGCCTGCTCGGCGAACGCGGGTTCTCCCTGGGCCACTTCCCGCAGAGTTTCCGCTTCGCCAGTATCGGCGGCTTCGCCGCGACACGGTCCTCCGGCCAGGACTCCGCCGGTTACGGCCGATTCAACGACATGGTCCGCGGTATGCACGTCATCACCCCGGCGGGCCGCCTCGATCTGGGTCGGGCCCCCGCCTCGGCGGCCGGTCCGGATCTGCGCGAATTGTTCTGCGGTTCCGAGGGCGTCTTCGGGGTGATCACCCGGGTGCGGGTGCGGGTGCATCCGGTTCCCGAGAGCGTGCGCTACGAGGCCTGGTCCTTCCCCGATTTCGGCACCGGTGCAGCCGCATTGAGGTCGGTCGTCCAGACCGGTACCGGGCCCACCGTGCTGCGGTTGTCCGACGAGGTTGAGACGGGGGTCAGTCTGGCGACCGCGCACAGCATCGGCGAACAGAACGTCACCGGGGGCTGCCTGGCGATCACCGTCTTCGAGGGCACCGCGGCCCATGCCGACAGCCGGCATGCCGAGACCCGGGCCGTCCTGGAGGCCGGCGGCGGGACCTCGCTGGGCGAGGGACCGGCCAAGGCCTGGGAGCAGGGCCGCTTCGACGCGCCGTACCTGCGGGACTCGCTGCTGGCGGCCGGTGCGCTGTGCGAGACCCTGGAGACCGCCACGTCCTGGTCGAACATTCCGACCCTGAAGGCCGCAGTCACCGAGGCGCTCACCGCGACACTGGGTTCGAGTGGCACCGGCGCCCTGGTGATGTGCCATATCTCGCACGTCTACCCCACCGGCGCGTCGCTGTATTTCACCGTCGTGGCCGGCCAGAACGGCGAGCCGGCGCAGCAGTGGCGTGCCGCCAAGTCGGCCGCCTGCGATGCGATCATCGCCAACGGCGGCACCATCACCCACCATCACGCGGTCGGGGCGGATCACCGGCCGTGGATGACCGCCGAGATCGGCGAGTTGGGTGTGCAGGTGTTGCGCTCGGTCAAGCAGACCCTGGACCCGGCCGGCATCCTCAACCCGGGCAAGCTGATTCCGTGACCCCGGTCTCACGGGTCACCGTGTTGACCAACCCGATGGCCGGGCACGGCAATGCCCCGCATGCCGCCGAGAAGGCGGTGGCCCGGTTTCAGGAACTCGGTATCGACGTCGTGGAGATTGTCGGCCGCGACCCGGACCACGCCCGCGAACTGATGGAGCGGGCGGTGCAGGACGGTACCGACGCGGTCGTCGTCGCCGGCGGCGACGGCGTGATCCGGCTGGCCCTTCAGGTGCTGGCGCGCAGCGGGATTCCGCTCGGAATCGTCCCGGCAGGTACCGGCAACGACCACGCCCGGGAGTACGCGATCCCGGTGGGCGATCCGGCCTCGGCGGCCGATGTCATCGCCGCGGGGCACATGACGACCGTTGATCTCGGACATATCCGCGGACCGGACGGGGCCGGCACCTGGTTCGGCACCGTTGCGGCAACGGGTTTCGATTCACTGGTCAGCGACCGGGTCAATCGGATGAGCTGGCCGCACGGGCGGATGCGCTACAACCTCGCGATCGTCGCCGAGCTGTCGAAACTGCGGCTGCTGCCGTTCCGGCTGGTCTTCGACGGCGAACGTGAAATGGTCGCCGAGCTGACGCTGGTCGCGTTCGGCAACACCCGCAGCTACGGCGGCGGGATGCGGATCTGTCCGGTCGCCGACCATGGCGACGGCCTGCTCGACATCACGATGGTGCACACCGCATCGCGGGCCAAGCTGATCCGGCTGTTCCCCACCGTGTTCAAGGGCACCCATACCGGCCTCGACGAAGTCAGCACCGACCGGGCCCGCACCGTCACCGTCGAGTCGCCCGGTATCAACGCCTACGCCGACGGCGATTTCGTCTGCCCGCTCCCGGCGGAGGTCTCCGCGGTTCCGGGAGCGCTGCGGATACTCGTGCCCGGGGGCTGACCCCTCACCCGAAGGTCACCGGCCTCCTCGGGGTGTCGCGGTCTGTATCGTGACCTGCATCCGAAGGTCGACCCACGCGGCCTCCGGCTCAGGGAGGCCGACTTCGGGGCGGACGAGGACGGTGGACGAGCGAGGACGGTGTCGAGGACCCATGCGGGCAGGCTCACGGGCCCAGCGGGCAGTCGGGCGCGGCCGGGTCGTCTGCACGCGGTTCGTCCTGGTGTGCGCTCTGGTGGTCCCGCCGATGCCGATCGTGCAAGCGCACTCACCGGCCCGCGACCCGGGGCTCATCCCGATGGCCTCGGTCCTGCCGCATACGGGCGAACCCGATGACCGGCCGGCGGCCCTGCCACCCGGCCTGGCCGATGCCGCGACGCCCGCGGTCGGACCGCCACCGCCGGCCATTCTCAGTTCGCCCGGCCTGCTGAACATCCCACCGGTCGCGCTGAAGGCCTACCTACATGCGGATCGACTGCTGGCGGCCTCCATGCCCGGCTGCGGGGTGAGTTGGAATCTGCTGGCCGGTATCGGCCATATCGAATCGACGCACGCCTTCGGCGGCGCCACCGACCCCCTCGGTAATCCCGTCGAACCGATTCACGGCCCGACACTGGACGGTTCGCTGCCCGGTAACGAGATCATCGTTGCGGGCCAGTCCGGGGGTCGTACCGTCTACGCCCGCGCGATGGGCCCGATGCAGTTCCTCCCGAGTACCTGGAGCCTCTACACCTCCGACGGCGACGGTGACGGCCGGTCCGACCCGCAGAATCTGTTCGATGCCACCCTGGCCGCCGGGCGCTATCTGTGCGACGGCGGACTGAACCTGCGGGATCGCTCCCAGCTGATCACCGCCGTGCTGCGCTACAACAACTCGATGGCCTACACCCTGAACGTGCTCGGCTGGGCCACCGCCTACGCCACCGGCGTACCGCCGGTCAGTTTGCCGTCGCTGACCGGGCCCACCTGGTCCAACAGCACCGGGCGGGCGGTGGGCAACCCCGGCCGCACCCCCGGTGCGACACCGCCGCCGGCGGTCGAAACGGCCATCCGGAACGTCGAAGCCCCCGCCAGCGTCGGAGGCGGTCCGGGTCCGACCGGCGGTGTACGCGCGGCAGTGCCGGCACCGTCCTCATCGGGAGCCGGGTCAGGCGGCGGGTCGGGCGCTGGCGTGACGAACCCGGGCCCGCGCGGTACCGGCAGCACGGTGATAGGCGGCAACGGCGCCGGCCCCCAGGTCACGATCGGCAACGGGCGTACCGGGGGTGCCCGCTGACCCGGGCCGCGGTTAGCCGACCCCGCGGTTGAGCCAGCTCACCTCGCCGCTGTCACCGCCGTCGCGGTACGGCTCCAGGGCCTCGTCCCACGCCGTGCCCAGCACGGTGTCCAATTCCGCCGCCAGGGTGTCCGCTCCGGCGGACATCAGCGTCCGTAGCCGCATCTCGCCCACCATGATGTCGCCGTTGGCGCTCATCGCTCCGCTCCAGAGCCCGAGTTGCGGGGTGTGGCAGAACCGCTCGCCATCGACGCCAGGGCTCGGATCCTCAGTGACCTCGAACCGCAGGACCGACCATGATCGCAGCGCATTGGCCAGTCGCGCGCCGGTGCCCACCGGGCCGACCCAGTTGGTGATCGCCCGCAGTTGACCGGGCATGGCCGGCTGCGGCGTCCACTTCAGGTTCGCCCCCGCACCGAGGGTCGACGACAGGGCCCACTCGACATGTGGGCACACCGCCGCGGGAGAGGCGTGGAGATACACCACACCTGTCGTCGCGTCGGCGAATTGATTCGACGCACGCATCACATACTCCTTCGGCTCCACTAGGGACGTCTTCCCCAACGACCTGGTGTTTCCGAAGATGCAGTTGTGTCGTACGTGCCTATTGTGCCTCCTGAGACCACTGTTGCGCTAGTCCGCGGTGAACTCTCTCAGAACTCCGCCAGAGAGCGCGGGCCAGCAGGCTGTGGCCCACTCGCCGAAGTCCCGGTCGGTCAGCACCACCAGCGCCAGTTCGTGCGCCGGATCGACCCAGATGAAGGTGCCCGTCTGGCCGAAATGCCCGTAGGTTCCCGGCGAGTTCGCGGTGGCCGTCCAGTGCGGGGACTTGCCGTCGCGGATCTCAAATCCCAGGCCCCAGTCGTTCGGCCGCTGGACGCCGAAGCCCGGCAGCACCCCGTCCAGTCCCGGAAACTGCACACTGGTGGCCTCGGCGTGCATCTGGACCGATACCGTCCGCGGTCGCAGCAGATCTGAGGCGAACCCGACCAGATCGGTCACCGTCGACACCGCGCCGTAGCCGGCGGCCACCGCTCCGCCGTCCAGTCCCGACGCGGTCATGCCCAGCGGTTCGAAGACCGCCTCGGACAGGTAGCGGCCGAACTCGATCCCGGACCGCTCCTGCACCGTTCCGGCCAGCACCGTGAACCCGTAGTTGGAGTAGACCCGCCGAGTACCCGGCCGGGCGACGGTCTCAGCCGAATGCACGGCCAGCCCGGAGGCGTGCGCTAACAGGTGGCGCACCGTCGCACCCGGCGGCCCGGCGGCAGTCTCCAGATCGACGACACCCTCCTCGACGGCGACTTGGGCGGCGCGGGCCACCAGCGGTTTGGTCACCGACGCCAGCCGGTACACCCGGGACAGATCACCACGACCGGCGAGCACCCCGTCCGGTCCGACCACGGCGGCGGCAGCGTTCGGGACCGGCCAGTCGGCCATCAGATCCAGCGCAGACATCACCGTCAACCTAATCCCTACTAGGGTCGGGGGCCATGAGCCAGACGGTGCGCGGCGTGATCTCCCGGAGCAAGGGCCAATCTGTCGAACTGGTGGACATCGTAATTCCGGACCCGGGCCCAGGCGAGGTCGTCGTCGGCATCCAGGCCTGCGGTGTCTGCCACACCGACCTCACCTACCGCGAGGGCGGTATCAACGACTCCTACCCGTTCCTACTCGGCCACGAGGCGGCCGGCATCGTGGAGACCGTCGGCGCGGGGGTCACCCACGTGGCGCCGGGCGATTTCGTCATCCTCAACTGGCGCGCGGTCTGCGGGCAGTGCCGGGCCTGCCAACGCGGCCGGCCGTGGTACTGCTTCGACACCTTCAATGCCACCCAGGCGATGACCCTGACCGACGGCACCGCACTGACCCCCGCCCTGGGTATCGGCGCCTTCGCCGACAAGACCCTGGTGCACGAATTGCAGTGCACCAGGGTCGATCCACAGGCCGACGCCGGTGTGGCCGGGCTGCTCGGCTGCGGGGTGATGGCCGGGATCGGCGCGGCGATCAACACCGGCGCGGTCGACCGGGACGACACCGTCGCGGTGATCGGCTGCGGCGGGGTCGGTGATGCCGCCATCGCCGGGGCGCGCATGGTCGGGGCGAGGACGATCATCGCCGTCGACACCGACAACACGAAGTTGAAGTGGGCGCGGGAGTTCGGTGCCACCCACACGGTCAACGCCGGCGACCTC
Organism: Actinomycetes bacterium; assembly: GCA_022600695.1. Taxonomy (GTDB): domain Bacteria; phylum Actinomycetota; class Actinomycetes; order Mycobacteriales; family Mycobacteriaceae; genus Mycobacterium. The sequence goes on from JAHZJY010000068.1 coordinate 15,083, forward strand.
GACGTCGTCGCGACGATCCAGGACCTCACCGACGGGTTCGGTGCCGACGTAGTGATCGACGCGGTGGGCCGCCCGGAGACCTGGAAGCAGGCGTTCTACGCCCGTGACCTGGCTGGAACTGTTGTGCTGGTTGGGGTTCCGACACCCGACATGACATTGGAGATGCCGCTGGTGGACTTCTTCGCCCGCGGCGGGGCCCTGAAGTCGTCCTGGTACGGCGACTGCCTGCCGGAACGCGATTTCCCCACCCTGATCGCTCTGTACCGTCAGGGTCGGCTACCGCTGGAGCGCTTCGTCTCCGAGCGGATCGGGCTGGACAAGGTGGAGGAGGCGTTCGCGAAGATGCATTCCGGTGAGGTGCTGAGGTCGGTGGTGGTGCTGTGAACGCGATCCAGCGGGTCATCACCCACGGGACCTTCGAACTCGACGGCGGCAGCTGGGAGGTCGACAACAACATCTGGATCGTCGGTGGCGATTCGGAGGTGATCGTCATCGACGCGGCCCACGACGCCCGGGCCATCACCGACGCGGTGGCCGGACGCCACGTCGTCGCGGTGGTGTGCACCCACGGCCACAATGACCACATCAACGTCGCCCGGGAGCTGGCCACCGCCCTGGACGCGCCGGTGCTGCTGAACCCGGACGACGCCATGTTGTGGGAGATGACCTACGGGGACACGCCGTTCGGCGCCCTACGGGACGGCCAGGTCCTCACCGCCGATGGTGTCGAACTGCGCGCCATCGCCACCCCGGGCCACTCCCCCGGCTCCACCTGCCTCTACGCCCCGGAACTCGGCGCGGTGTTCTCCGGCGACACCCTGTTCCAGGGCGGCCCGGGCGCCACCGGCCGGTCGTTCTCGGACTTCCCCACCATCCTGGCCTCCATCAGGGACAAGCTCGGCGCGCTACCGGCAGACACCGTCGTCCACACCGGCCACGGCGACAGCACGACCATCGGCGGCGAACTGGCGAACTACGACGACTGGGTGGCCAACGGCCGCTGACGATGCACCGCGAGGAACGAGCGGTGCGGAGGAAGCGGCCCATCCGAACCCGGCCGCTGACGATGCACCGCGAGGAACGAGCGGTGCGGAGGAAGCGGCCCATCGACAACGGCCGCTGACGCGCCTAATCCAACTCTGCGGTGCTGCGCGGTTCGATGAGGATCTTGGCGTGTTTCTCCGGATCACCGAGGGCAGTGAAGGCCCCCGCTACCCCGGCGAGCCCCACTGTGCCGGTGATCAGCGCCGTCGCCTCCAGCTTGCCGTCGGCCAGCATGTGCAGGCTGTCGTAGAAGTCCAGGGGGGTGTAGCCGAACGCGAACCGCAGGTCGATCTCCTTGGCGATCCCCATGGTCGGCCGGATCTGGTCGGGCCCCATGCAGACCCCGACGACGATGACCCTGGAGTTCAGCGGCGCATCCGCCATCACCGCGTCGATCATGCCCGGCACGCCGACGCATTCGAAGATCACCGGCCGTTTCGGGCCTGCCGCGCCCGCCGCCTCAGCGGCCCGGTAGATGTGTGACCAGCCGGGTAACCGCCGTAGTTTGCCCATCGTCGTGACGGCGAGGTCGTACAGTTCCGGCACCTCGGTGACCATGCCCTTGCCGGTGGCCTTCTCGTACGGCGAGTCCACCCCCGGATCCACCACAATATCGGCGCCGCAGCGCCGGGCCAGTTCCCGCCGCGCGGGTGAGAAGTCACTGGCGACTATCGCGCCCACCCCGAGGGCCTTGAGCTGACAGATAACCCCCAACCCCACCGGGCCGCAGCCCAGAACCACGGCGGTGTCAGCTTTCCTGATCTCGGCACGCCGCACCGCGTGCAACGCCACCGCCATCGGTTCGGTCAGCGCGGCGATATCCGCGGACAGGCCGTTGGGCACCGGGAAGGTCAACGCGGCCTCGACCAGCACCCGCTCGGCGTATCCGCCCGGCGCCAGCGGTGAGAGCCCGGTGAGTTGGACGCCGCCGTGCGCTCGCACCAGCGGGAAGGACACCACGGTCATCCCCTCCCGCAGTTTCCGGGGGGTCTTGGGCCCACGTTCGCTGATCACCCCGGCGAACTCGTGTCCCATCACCGTGGCGGTGTCCCCGCGCATGAAATCCGGGTAGCCGACCGCGGCCATCACATCGGTGAGTTCGTCGGCGTGGTCCTTGGCGTGCAGGTCCGATCCGCAGATACCGCAGGCCCGCACGTCGAGGACCAGCTGACCCGCGCATGGGCGGGGGTCGGGCACGTCGACTACCGAGAGGGTTCCGTGTTCGCAGCTGACGGCCTTCATGCGAGGCAGTGTAGAGGCCCCGGCAGGGGATCCTGCCGATCAGCGGTTCAAGGACTACCGTCGAAGGTGAGCCACGAGGAGGTTCCCATGTCCGCGGTCGAGCATCCGCATTCCGTCGGCGGCACTCTCACCCGGTTCGCCGCACGCAACTGGGCCGCCATCGCACTGGTGGCGTTGGCCGCGGTGTTCATCGGGCAGAACCGCGACCAGCAGCAAATCAATCTGCTCTGGATCAGCGTGGAGTCGCCGATGTGGCTGTTGCTCAGCGTGATGTTGGTGCTCGGTGTCGCGGTGGGCCTGCTGTTGAACCGCCGGCGCAGGAGCTGACCGGCGATGCCGGAGTCGAGCAGCGTGGTGCGGCCGCAGCCGATGGACAGTGCCACCTACTCGGCGGCCTCCCGCTTGCAGGCCGCCGGGCTGAGCAGCGCGATTCGGATCTTCGAACAGGCCGCCCGGGACGTGACACTGCCCGGTATGCCGCACCCGATCACCATC